>CALWOS010000048.1 GCA_944383185.1 uncultured Oscillospiraceae bacterium | reverse complement strand
CGGCCTTGACAGGTGGGGGCAGGTGGCGTATCTTCCCCCCAGGGGGGCACGCCCCCGGTTATCTGATTCCCTGACGGCGGCGGCCCCGTTCCTGCTGGCGGGGCTGGATGCTCCGTTTAATGCCGTCCCCCATATTTCGGGCCGCCTTCCGCATAGCCTCCAGGGCCTCGCCCCGGTCGGAGGGCTCATAGCCATCATACAGCCGGACAACGTCACCAGCTTGGGGTGCCTTGCGGTCTACCCCAAACCGGCGGCACAGCATATAGCCGATGCTTTCCGCGTCCAGCTGGTAATCCCGGCGGTCGAAGTCCAGGTTCCGCCCCTTGTCGTGAGCTCTGGCATAGCCGATCTCCGTCGCCAGGGCGGAGAATACCTCCGCCTCCCCATAGCTGGGGTCGATGGCGATGCAGAGGTTTCGTTCATCATAGCGGGCGGGGGCGCCCAGCTCCTGCCCCTCCGTGATGGGTACGGGGGAGTAGTTCATCAGGGCTCCCAGGGCCGCCTCCATCCGAGCGGTGTTTTCCGACAGGGGTATTGGTTCTTTCATAGGCTTGCCGGTGGTCTGGCTGACGTCGTAGTAGTCCCCCATGAGGTAGCCCCTGCGCTGGCTGTTCCGGGCGGGCACGAACACCTTGGCCCCGTCCTTCATGGATTCTTCCCGGACGTAGCGCCCCTGCTCATGCCAAAAGCTGATGGTGCCGATTTTGGTGGCCCCGTCCATCTGGAACATGGTCAGGGCCACATTCCCGGCGCTGCATGAGATGTTGTCCGCCTGCAAGTCCAGAAACTTCTGGTACAGTTCCGGCCGGGTGGTAATCTCCTCCAGGGCCGCGTCCCGCAGGCCGGACAGGTTGCCGCGTTCCGCCCGCAGAGATTCCACGCGGGCCTGGTCGCTGACAGATTTGTTTTTAATCAGATCGCTGATGCTCAAGTCAATTCCTCCTTTTTATCGTACTTTTTCCTTGATTTTCTCCGGCTCGGAGCGCGTCTGCTCCGACACAGATTTCAGGTATTCCAGGCGTTTTCGGACAGAGGGCTTCTGTTCAGCAGTCTCCGTCTGGGAGGGAGTCGAGCCAGTCCCGCGCTCTTTCGAGGACTTCTCTTGTGGAGCGCGGGCTCTCACTTTTTTTGGTGCCTGTTCCTCCCTGACCTGTTCCTGTTGAGGGATAGGGTAGCCCATGGTCTCCATAACGGCGTTGAGCTGGGCGGCGTAATTTTGGGTAGACACCACATTCACATATCCGCTTTCGGTCCCCTTCTTCTGCGACCAGCAGAACAGCACGCAGAACTCCTTGGCCAGCTTTTGGAATTGCCCCATGTCCTCCTTCTTGATTCGGATGACCTCCGCCGGGGCAGGGTCGCGGGCCAATCGCTTGGAGTTGGTTTTTCCTACCACCTTATAATCGTCTTTGGCGATAGCCAGGAGGAGTGCGGCCACATTCTTGACGCCGCTTCCCAGCAGCTTGGCGGCGCTCTCCGTCGCCTGAAGGCTCTCTTTGACCACCAGATCGGCGGCCTCCGCGCTGACGTCCATGATTCATCACCTGCTTTCACGCAAAATTTTGATCAGATCCAATGTACTGCCAATAGAAACATGGGTACGGTAGTGCCTGACTACCCAGCGCACATGAGGCGCGGCCTTCCGCCGGGTGTGGGCGGCAAACTGCTCCACGTCCTGAGCGGATGCGGCGTAGTCCAGCACAGTAACGAGTCCAAATGGATGCCCGTGGACGGCGCGGGAAGTATGGAGATACAGCGCGTCCACATGGGGTCCGGGAAAGCCCAGGTAGGCCGTCCAGCAGAGGTTAGCGTAGCTCCCCGCCAGATAGATGTCCTCCACGGGAAACAGATAGCTTTTTTCCCGGCGGACCAGAAATAAATGATCCCTGTCCTCCCACCGCTCCAGCTTCCGAATGTCCAGCGCGAGGCTGTCCGGGTCAAGCTGAGGGCGGTAGTCAGCGAACAGGGCCAAAATGCCGGTCAGGTCGGCTTTCACGATTTGTAGCAAGGTCTTTGTCCTGTTCCTCCTTTTCCCGGTGGACCAGGGCGTGGCAGTCCTCCGCCTGGGCCCGGATACGGGGAATATCCGCCTCGATTTGGCCGCAGGTTTTCAACTGGCCCCGGAGCCGCCGCAATTCCTGGTTGATGTTCTCGATCTCGCCCGTCACATCTTCTCCCGCCCGCTTCCATTGGTAGAGCTCTTTCCGCTGTTCGGTCAGGGCGTCGATGTTCGCCTGGAGCGCCGAGCCCAGCATATCGAGCTGCAGGTCGGTGTCGATGCGGTAGGTCTGCAACAATTTCATCTGCCGCTGGTAGCGGTGGAGTTTCGTCACCTCCGCCCGGATGGGGAAGGGGTACTGCTTTTTTTCCCTGGGTCGGCGGACGCCCAGGAGATACAGATAGGACACATAGAGGGCTCGGAAACCGCGCAATTTTTGTTGGCGGCGTTCCGGGAGGCGTCCGTTCCGGACGGTGTAGCGCCGCTGTCTCCTGGATATGGACCGTTGCACCGGCTGGGGCTGTTCTGGGGCCTCGCCCCGGCGGATAGAGGTCAGCCGGGCCCGGATGTCCGTTTCGGTATAGCCGCCCCCCAGGCTGTCCAGGCGGAAAAACCGCTGGCCTCCCGGCGGCCGGACGG
>CALWOS010000047.1 GCA_944383185.1 uncultured Oscillospiraceae bacterium | reverse complement strand
GGGCCTGCGCCTCGCTCTGGTCGCCGTACCGGAGGAGGAACTGAGCCTCCAGGAGATCTACGACGCAGTCGCGCCCAGCGTAGTGGGCATCCGCGCCGAGAACGACACCGGCAGCAGTTGGGGCAGCGGCGTGATTTTTGATCCCGACGGCTATATCCTCACCAACGACCACATCATCGACACCATGGACAGCGCCACGGTGAGCCTCTCCGACGGCACCACCTTGGAAGCCAGCTTGGTGGCCCATGACAGCCAGAGTGATCTGGCGATCCTGAAAGTGGACGCGGAGGGCCTTCCCGCCGCGGCCTTCGGGGACAGCAGCCAGCTTTCCACTGGCGACAGAGTCGTGGCCATCGGCAACCCCCTGGGGGAGACCTTTCAGGGCACCATGACCGACGGCATCGTCTCAGCCATCAGCCGGGAGGTGCGCTACCAGGGCCACAGTATGACGGTGCTCCAAACCAACGCCGCCATCAACGAGGGCAATTCCGGCGGCCCGCTCATCAATATGTACGGGCAGGTCATCGGTATTACCAATATGAAGATGTTTTCCTACTACTCCACCATTGAGGGCATTGGCTTTGCCATCCCCACCACGGTGGTAGCGGATATTGTAAACCAGCTTCTGGAGACCGGCTATGTGGCCGGGCGCACCACGGTGGGCATCACCGTGGGAAGTATTCCCGATAATGTGGCGGAGTATTATGATCTCCCCACCGGCGTCTACGTCAGCGACGTGGTTCCCGGCTCCGGAGCCGAGGAAGCGGGCATCCAGCCCGGCGACCTCATCACCCAGGCGGAGGGCGAACCTGTGAGCTCCATCGACGAGCTCAACGCCATCAAGGACCAGTTCGGCCCCGGCGACAGCCTCCACCTCACCATTTATCGGAACGGCCAGACCCGTGAGGTCACCGTCGTCCTCACGGAAGCCGGCGCCGCCTCCTGACGTGCGCCGGACCGCGGAGGGTCCCCTTTGGGGACGCACCCTCCCCCATAAATTCGCTGTTTCTCTTTCCTCTCTTTGATTTCGGTTTGCCAGACCGGAATCAGATTTCACTCCTCTCTTTTTTGGCAAAAACCCGGCCATCGGCCGGGTTTTTGTCGTATATGGGCGAATCCGGCAGGTTCTCTGGCGGCATCCTGCCACGCTTGGACAGAATGGCTGCGGGATGGCACTGGAAAACCGCCGGCGCATATGGTATAATATGTTCCAAATTCCAGGCCCTCTCCGTCCCGGGAGAGGCCGGCGCGGGAGAGGAGCAAGATATGGTCAATTTTGCCAGCGACTACACCGAGGGGGCGCACCCCAAGGTATTGGAGCGCCTTCTGGAGACGAATTTTCAGCAGACGCCGGGCTATGGGGAGGATCCCTACTGCGAAGAGGCCCGAACCCTAATCCGGGAGATGTGCGCCGCGCCGGAGGCGGAAGTGCAGTTTCTCACCGGGGGCACCCAGGCCAACCAGACGGTGATCGCCGCCGCGCTGCGCCCCTACCAGGGGGCCGTGGCCGCGGACAGCGGCCACATCGCCGTCCATGAAACCGGCGCCATCGAGGCCACGGGGCACAAGGTCCTCACCCTCCCGGAGCAAGACGGGAAGCTCACCCCCAGCGCCATCGCGGCCCTGTGCCGGGCCCATTGGGGCGACAGCTCCCGGGAACACGCGGTGCAGCCCGGCCTCGTCTATCTCTCCCAGGCCACAGAGTGGGGCACGGTCTACAGCCTCCGGGAGCTGGAATCCATCGCCGAGGTCTGCCGGGAGTTCGGCCTCAGCCTCTATGTGGACGGCGCCCGGCTGGGCTACGCCATGGCCAGCATCGGGGACGCTCCGGACTATAGGGATCTGGCCCGGCTGTGCGACTGCTTCACCATCGGCGGCACCAAAGTGGGCGCCCTTTTTGGGGAGGCCGTTGTGATCCCCAACCAGATTCTGGCCCGGGATTTCCGCTACCATATCAAACAGCGGGGCGGTATGCTGGCCAAGGGCCGGCTCCTTGGGCTCCAATTTCTGGCCCTACTGGAAGATGGACTCTACGCCGAGATGTCCCGCCACGCGGTGCTCCTGGCCCAGGGGCTCCGGCGCTGCCTGCAGGAAGCGGGCTACGCCTTCCTCTATGAGAGCCCTTCCAACCAGCTATTCCCCATCCTCCCCGACGCCCACCTGGCGGCGTTGGAGGAAAAGTATGTTTTCAACCTGGTAGAGCGCCGGGACGGCGGGACCGCCGCCGTTCGGATGTGCACCAGCTGGGCCACGGACCCCCAGGATGTCAAAACACTGATGGAGGATATCCGCGCCTTGTAACCACGGGGACGCGAGCGCCCCAAACCCCCGCAGGAGGAGACGGAGAAAGGAGTTGCGACAAGCATGTCCAAGATCATCACCATTGGCCGGCAGTTCGGCAGCGGTGGCCGGGAGCTGGGAAAGCGTCTGGCGGAAGCCATGGGCATTGGATATTTTGACCGGGAGGTCATCTCCGAAATTGCCCGGAAAAGCGGCTTGGCGGAGACCTATGTGAACAACTTTGTGGAAAAGCGGGCGGGCTATTACCCCATCACCATTGGCCGAACCTTTTATGCCCCCATGACGCTGCAGATGGACACGGAGGTCTACCGGGCCCAGACCGCGGCCATCCGGGAGCTGGCCGGGCGGGGGGACTGCGTGATCATCGGCCGCTGCGCCGACTATATCCTGGAGGATATGCACCCGGTGAATTTGTTCGTCTTTTCGGATATGGAAAGCCGCATCGCCCGCTGCCGGCGGAAGGCCCCGTCAGACGAGCACCTCACGGACAACGAGCTGCGGAAGAAAATCCTGGCCGTGGACAAGAGCCGGGCCAAATATTATGAGTTCTATACCGGCCAGACCTGGGGAAAAATGCAGCACTACCATCTGTGCATCAACACGGCAGGCCGGGAGATCAAAGCGCTGACTCCCGCGGTCCGCGCCTTTGTGGAAGCATAGCGGACAATCCACAGCATTTGGGATAAAATAGCGGCGGGACCGCCTTCTGGGCGGTCCCGCCATTTATCATTATAGGTCACAGTAAAAACGAAAAGCGCCGCACAGTTTGTGCGGCGCTTCTTGTGTTGGCATTGACCTATTTTCCCAGTCCGTCTCCAGACAAGTATCTTCGGCACAGGTGAGCTTAACTTCCGTGTTCGGAATGGGAACGGGTGGACCCTCACCGCTAAAAACACCAACTATCGTA
>CALWOS010000046.1 GCA_944383185.1 uncultured Oscillospiraceae bacterium | reverse complement strand
CGCTCGGCGTATTCCCGGATGGCCCGGTCTGCGGCAAAGTCGCCGCTGCGGGCGATATTGGCCAAGCTGATCCGCGCCCGAGTCAGGGGGTCGGAGATGGTGGCGTACAGCCGGTCATGGCAGTCCACATAGGAGGCAAAGTCCGCCAGGAGCATGTACTCGTCTCCGCCGTAGCGCAGGCGGCTGGCCAGGTCCGCATAGCTCTCCCCGTCGGAGAAGCCCCGGCTGAGTTCCTGCAGTACCCGGTCAATCCGCTTGTCCTGGTCCGCCAGGGCGCGGGGGTCATAGCCCCGGGCTTTCCAGGCGAGGACTTCGTCGTTGTGGAGGCCGAAGAGGAACATGTTCTCATCTCCCAGGCGCTCGTACATCTCCACATTTGCCCCGTCCAGGGTGCCGATGGTCACGGCGCCATTCATCATCAGCTTCATGTTGCCCGTGCCGCTGGCCTCCTTGCCGGCGGTGGAGATCTGCTCGCTCACCTGGGCGGCGGGCATGAGCTTTTCCGCCATGGAGACCCGGTAGTTCTCCAGGAAGACCACCTGGAGCTTCCCTTGGCACAGGGGGTCCCGGGCAGTCTCGTCCATGAGGGAGCACAGCAGCTGGATGATCCGCTTGGCCACGGCGTAGCCGCTGGCGGCCTTGGCCCCGAAGAGGAAGGTCCGGGGCTGGAAGGGGGCGTTCGGGTCGTCATGGATGCGCTGGCGCAGGTGGGTGATGAGCATGGCGCACAGGAGCTGGCGCTTGTACTCGTGGAGCCGCTTTACCTGGACGTCGAAGATGGGCTCGGTGGAGAGGGCCGGGCCGTGGTTCCGCTCCTCCAGCCAGGCGGCGAAGCGGGCCTTGTTCCGGAGCTTTACCCGCTCCAGCTCCTCCAGCACGGCCCTGTCGTCCCGGAACTTTTCCAGCTCGGAGAGGCGGGAGGGGTCCCGCAGATAGGCGTCGCCCCCCAGGAGATCGCACACCAGGCTGTGGAGCTCCGGATTGCACTGGGCCAGCCAGCGCCGGTGGTCGATGCCGTTGGTGACGAAGGTGAACTTCTCCGGCCGGAGGGAAGCCACGTCCCGGAAGAGCTCATCTTTCAGGATAGCCCCGTGGAGGGCGGATACGCCGTTGACGGCGTAACAGGCGGCGAGGCAGATGTTGGCCATGTGGACGCAGCCGCCGTGGATGATGAGGTTGGGCTCTATCTTCCGCTGATCCCCGCCAAAGTCCTCCATAAGCTGGTTGCGCCAGCGGCGGTCAATCTCGCAGATGATCTCCCACACCCGGGGCAGCAGGGTCTGGACCAGGCCCTGGGGCCACTTTTCCAGGGCCTCCGCCAGGACCGTGTGGTTGGTGTAGGCCACGGAGGAGGTGACGTTATCCCAGGCTTCGTCCCAGCCCAGGCCGTATTCGTCCATCAAAAGGCGCATCAGCTCCGGGATCACCAGAGTGGGGTGGGTGTCGTTGATCTGGATGACGTGGTGCTGGGCAAAATCCTCTACGCTGTCGTGGTCCCGAATGTGTTTGCGGAGAATTTGCTGGATGGTGGCGGAGACGAAGAAATACTGCTGCTTCAGGCGCAGGGTCTTGCCGTCCATATGGTCATCCGCGGGGTAGAGGACCTTGGTGATGACCTCCACCATGGTCCGCTGCTCCAGGGACTCCACATAGCGCCCGGAGGAGAACAGGTACATGTCCAGCTGCTTGGGGCTCTTGGCCTCCCACAGGCGCAGGGTGTTCACGTGGTCGGTGCCGTAGCCGCTGATGAGCATATCCCGGGGCACGGCCAGGACGGAGGTGTAGTCCTTGAGTTCCGCGTGGCAGTTGCCGAAGTAGTCCCAGGTCTGATCCACCCGGCCGCCGAAGCGCACCTCCACCGTGTCCTCATACCGGGGCACCAGCCAGTTTTCGCCCTTTTCCAGCCAGTTGTCGGCCTCCTCGGTCTGCTGGCCGTTCTGGATGCGCTGGCGGAAGATACCCAGCTCATAGCACAGGCTGTAGCCCGTGGCGGGGATCTCCAGGGTGGAGAGGCTGTCCATATAGCAGGCGGCCAGGCGGCCCAGACCGCCGTTGCCCAGGCCGGCGTCCGGCTCCTCCTCCAGAATGTCCGCGGGGGACTTGCCCATATCCTCCAGCGCCCCGGTCAGGGCGTCCAGCACTCCCAGGTTGAAGGCGTTTTTCTCCAGGGAACGGCCCAGGAGGAACTCCATGGACAGATAGTGTACTTCCTTTTTGGGGACAGAGCCGACGGACAGGGAGCTCTTGCGGCTCATAATCTCCCGCAGGAGGATGGCGCAGGCGCAAAAGACCTGCTGGTCGGTGGCAAGGGCGCCGGTCACGCCGAAGTGCGCGCTGAGCTTATCTTCCAGCGCGGCGCGGATCTCTTTGCGGCTTCCAATGAACATGTGGGTACCTCTCAATTCCAATAGATTTTCCGGCGGGCCGCGGCGGCCCGGCTTCCCCTGATTCGGGGGAAAAATGGCCTCCCAAGCCCCACAGAGGACTTGGGAGGCCCTGGTATCAAAGTGGGTTCAGAATAGGAACGGTGATTATAGCTTGCTGCCCTTGGGGATTACCAGCGGCAGGCGGGGAGAGCCGGTGAGGGTGGTGTAGGGGCTTACGGCCACGTCCTTGTCGGAGATGACGTACTGGAAGATGGCGTTTTCCGCCACCACGCTGTCCTGCATCACCACGCAGTTTTTCAGCTTGGCGCCCTTCTCGATCCGGACGCCCCGGCTCAGCACGCAGTTTTCCAGATCCCCCTCGATGTAGCAGCCGTCGGCCACCATGCAGTTGTGGACCTTGGCGTGTTCGCCGTAATAGGTGGAGACGTCGGCGCGCTCCTTGGTGCGTATGGGCCGCTCCCGGGGGAAGAGGGACTCCCGCTTTCCAGAATCCAGCATATCCATGTTGGCCTGATAAAATTCCTGGACGGTGGTGACCTGGGCGCAGTAGCCCTTGTGGATGTAAGCGCCGACGCGGCGGCCATTTTCCAGATACCAGCGCATGCCGTCCCGAAAATGCAGCTTGCCGGTGGCGGCGGACCAGTCCAGCATATCCAGCAGCAGCTCCTTGCTGAGGAGATAGACGCACAGCCCGGCCACGCCCTGACCGCCGCCCCTGTCGCCCAGGATCTGAGAGATCAGGCCGTCCGTATTCACCAAAAAGCGGTTTTTCTCCCCCAGAAGGGGTTTGTCGGTGCATACGGCGGTGATGTCCATACCCTTGTCCATGTGGTACTCGGCGACGGCCCGCAGGTCCAGATTGGCCACCAGATCGCCCCGGGAGAGGATGAACAGCTCCCCAGGATTGTCCTCGATATAGGAGCGTACCACCTGGAGGGCCTCCAGGTTGCCCTCATAGGCGCCGGAGTGGGAGTTGGGCAGGCCGAAGGGGGGCAGCAGGCGCAGCCCGCCCCGGCGGCGGGAGAGGTCCCAATCCTTCCCGCTGCCCAGGTGGTCCAGCAGGGACTGGTAATCCCGCTGCATGATGACGCCCACATTGCGCACGCCGGCGTTGGTCATGCTGGAGAGGGGGAAGTCGATGAGCCGGTAGCGACCGCAGAAGGGGAGAGAGGCGCTGGTTCGCTGGCTCACCAGCTCCCCCAGGCGGGGCGTGGACAGATACGCATAAATGATGCCGGACAGTTCCGTCATTTCTGCACCTCCTCACTGGTATAGACCATGGCGCCTGCGGGGACCTTGGCTCCGGCGGGGAATTCCAGGTCGGGGCCGCAGGTGGCGCCGCCCCCGCCCTCGCTCCCGTCGGGGGCGGCTCCCACGGCGGCGGTTTCCTCGATGACCGTATTCTCCCCGATGATGGCGTATTCCACCCGGGCGCCGGACTTCACCTGGGCGCCGGGCATGAGGATGCTGTAATATACCGTGGCCCCCGCCTCCACCTCCGCGCCGGAGGAGAGGACGGAGTTTTCCACATGGCCGTTTACCACGGAACCCTCCGTGACGATGGAGTGGATGATCTCCGCGTCCGGCCCCACATACTGGGGCGGGAGAATGGGGCTCCTGGCACAGATGGGCCAGTCCGCGTCATAGAGGTTGATGAGATCCGGGGAGAGCATATCCATATTGGCGTCCCACAAACTGGTGATGGTGCCCACATCCCGCCAATAGCCGGAAAACCGGTAGGGCCAGAGTTTTTCCCCGGCGCAGAGCATGGCGGGGATGATGTTTTTGCCGAAGTCCTTGGCGGAGTTGGGATCCGCCTCGTCGGCGATGAGATAGCTGCGAAGCTTTTCCCAGGTGAACACATAGATGCCCATGGAGGCCAGGGTGCTCTTGGGGTGCTTGGGCTTTTCCTCAAACTCGTTGATATAGCCGTCCTCTCCCACGTTCATGATGCCGAAGCGGGTAGCGTCCTCCAGGGAGACCTGGATCACCGCGATGGTGCACGCGGCGCCGGCTTTTTCATGCTCGGCAATCATCTGGGAGTAGTCCATCTTGTAGATGTGGTCGCCGGAGAGGATGAGAACGTACTCCGGGTCATACAGGGAAATAAAATCCAGGTTCTGATAGATGGCGTTGGCGGTCCCGGAAAACCAGCTTCCCTTCTCCCCGGCGCTCTGGTAGGGAGGGAGTATGTACACGCCCCCGTCGGCGCAGTCCAGGTCCCAGGGCTGGCCGCTGCCGATGTAGCTGTTGAGTTTCATGGGCCGGTACTGGGTCAGGACGCCCACCGTGTCGATGCCGGAGTTGGCGCAGTTGGACAAGGGGAAATCGATGATGCGGTACTTTCCGCCGAAGGGAACGCTGGGTTTTGCTTCGCGGCTGGTGAGGGCATAGAGCCGGGAACCCTGCCCTCCGGCCAGCAGCATGGCAACACACTGCTTCTTCATGCCGGATTCCACTCCTTTAATGCTTCCTGCCTATATTCGAGTTTTCAGTTATAGCGGTTCATGGCGGTGTCTATTCCACTGCGGATGCAGCATTCCACCGCCTCCGCCGCCTTTTCACAGGCGGCGCGGATGTCCACGGCGTCCTGGCCCCGGAACACGCCCAGGACCCAGTCTGCCATGTCGTAGTCCGGATGGGGCGGCGCGCCCACGCCGATCTTGACCCGGGGGAAAGCGTCCGTGCCCAGGCGGTGGATGATGCTCTTGAGGCCGTTGTGCCCCCCGGCGGAACCGCTGCGCCGGATGCGCAGCTTCCCCAGGGGGAGGGAGACGTCGTCCGACACCACCAGCACCCGCTCCGGCGGGAGCTTATAAAAAGCGGCGGCGGGGGCCACGGCGTCCCCGGAGAGATTCATATAGGTCTGGGGCTTCATCAGCAGCACGGGCTCGCCGCCCAGACGGCACTGGGCGGTGAGGGCCTGAAAGCGCAGCCGGGCCGCGGAGACGCCGGCGGACTTTTCCAGGACCTCCGCCGTCATGAAGCCCACGTTGTGGCGGGTCATGGTATATTTCGGTCCGGGATTGCCCAGGCATACCACCAGCCAGGACACCCCGGCGGACCGGGAACGAAAGAGCATGGTCAAAATTCCTCTCAGAGGGCTGCCGCGGCGCTCCCGTCAGTCCAGGAGGGAGGAGATGGAGACCTCCTCGTAGATCCGCACGATGGCCTCCGCAAACAGGTGGGACACGGAGAGGTAGTGGATCTTGTCGCACATGGGGCGGTCCTTGGGATAGGGGATGGTATCCAGGAGAAGCAGCTCCTTGATGGGGCTCTCCTGGATGCGGTCCAG
>CALWOS010000045.1 GCA_944383185.1 uncultured Oscillospiraceae bacterium | reverse complement strand
GCAGGATGAAACGCCAGAACAGACAGTCGGTTGGCTGCTGTAGACGGCCGGTATCCGCGCGGGGGTTCGCTATTTTCCCAAAGTCCGGAGTTGCTGCCCTTCATCATCCACGTAAAACAGGGGGAGCGTTGCACAAGTATCTGCAACGCTCCCCTGTTTGCATTAGAGGGAACAGACCAGAAGAAATTCCGCCAAGGCAGCGAGACCACCCTCCGTCTGGGGACAGCGGCCCAGGGCGTCGCCAGCTAGGGGAATGTCGGAAAAGCGGAAGTTCATGCCAGGAGTTCCCGGGCCATGGTCAGGGTGTCGATGCCGCTGACCCGCTCCACCCGGACGATCCACTCCTGGGGCAGGGCGGCGGCGCCGGAATAGGCCCCGCAGAGGTTGCCGGCGATGGAGCCGTTGGTGTCCGCGTCGTCCCCGGCGTTGATGGCCGCCAGGATGCCCTCCCTGGCGTTGCCGCCGCAGGCGTAGAACACGCCCAGGGAGAAGGGGGCGGACTCAAAGGCGGTCATGCCCGCGCCGATGATGCCCACCAGTTCATCCAGGATCTCCGGCACACTTTTTCCGGCGTTCCGGTCCACGATCTCCCGGGCCAGCTGAATGCGCTTGGAGACACTGGGGGCGGGGATCTCATGGCCGTGGGCCTCACCGTATTTGGCGCCGGCGATGGCAAAGTCCATCACCTCACCGGGGGTATAGCCCCCGTGGACGCCCGCGGCCACAGCGCAGGCGGCGGCGCAGGCCCCCGCCACGCAGGGGGCGCTGCCGTGGCTGCACACGGAGGAGGCCGTGGCCTCTTCCATGCACTTGTCCATGTCGTTCCAGAACTTGATGCCCACCGGGGCCACCCGCATGATGCTGCCGTTTGTGAGGCTGGTCTTGGCCCCCTCGGCGGGGTCCTCGCCCTTCACCACCGCCTCCAGGAAGCGGCGGGTGGACGGGCCGATGAGGGTGGTCTCCAGCATCTTCTCCTTAATGGCCCAGTCCCGCATGGCGGTGAGGAACTCCTCCTTGGGGAAGCGGTCGCGCCCCGCTAGGAGCCGGGCGATGATAAGGCTCTCCATGGTGTCGTCGGTGACCTCGCCGGCCTCCAGGCTGCCGTGGGCGTGCTGCTCCTCGGCGGGGACCAGGAAGTCCTGGATGTAGCCGTAGTTGCGCTTGATCTGCTCCCGGGTGAAGAAGGACGCGGGCATGCCCATGGCGTCGCCGATGGCCCCGGCGATGAGACAGCCGTAGGCCCGGTCCAGGCGTTGATCCTGTGCGGTTTGATTCATCATAGCTTCATCTCCCAAAATCCATGAGGGCCCATGATGGCGATGGTCTTGGCCGCGCAGGCCGCGCCTAGGGCCACGGCGTCCCTCAAGTCCATATTCGTTGCAAGGCCGTACAAAAGCCCCGCGTCAAAGCTATCTCCCGCGCCGGTGGTGTCCACCACCCGGGCTGGGGCGGGGCTGTAGTCGAAGGCGAGGCCCGGCGCAGTCACACTGCCGCCCCTGGCGCCCTTTTTGATGACTACGATCTGCGCAGTCCGCTCCTCCAGGCCCAGAAGCGCCGCCTCCGTGTTGTTGGCGGTGATGACGCTGGCTGCGTCCAGGGCCCGGCGGACAGTCTCCGGCGCGAGCCGGTCCAGCAGGGGACCCAAGTCCACCAGCACCTTCCCACCCCGGCGGGAAAAGTCTTCCAGAAGGGAGAGCACCGGCTCCGGCTCATCCAGAAGGTAGTAGCCCGTCACCGCCGCGGCGGCGATGCCGGAGAGATCCTCAGGCTTCAGGTCCGGGGGCACGCGTTTTTCTGCGCCCTTCCTGGAGAAGAAGGTCCGCTCTCCGTCCGGCTCCAGGAACACGTCGCAGTAGCCAGAGTCCTCCTCCACGGGGTAGACGAAGCGCTGGGAGAAGCGGTGGTCGTGGAGGTACTGGTGGAGGGCCTCCCCGATGGGGCCCCGCCCCAGGCAGGACACTACGTGGGCCCGGCCGCCCAGTTTGTTGAAGGTGGCGGCCATGTTGATAGAGCAGCCTCCCACGACGGAAAACTCCCCGGTGATGATGGCGTCCTGCCCCCGCTGGGGGAAACGGTCCACTTCATAGTAGCGGTCCAGGATGAGGCCGCCGAAGATGACGCACTGCACCATAGTCCTCAGTCCTCCAAGGGGATCTCACTGGCCTCGGGCCAGGAGAGCCACACCTGCTCTCCGGCGGCGAAGCTCTCGCCCCGGGTGAGGTTCTGCTGCTCGGCGATGATGGCCTGGCCGCCGCAGTCGATGCTGTAGGTGGTGATGTTGCCGGAATAGGTGACGAAGGACACCTTGCCCTCCCGGGAGCCGGGGGTCTGGGTTTTGGCCACCTGGATCTTCTCCGGCCGCACGGCGAAGGAGCCGCCCTCGGGCCGGGTGAAGAAGTTGGCCTTACCCAGGAAGCTAGCCACGAAGTGGTTCCGGGGATGCTCATAGACCTCGTGGGGTGTGCCCATCTGCTCGATGAAGCCCTTGTTCATGACCACCACGTAGTCGGAGAGGGTCATGGCCTCTTCCTGGTCGTGGGTGACGAAGAAGGTGGTCACGTGGCTGGAGTCCAGAATGTGCCGCAGCTCCACCTGCATCTCCACCCGGAGCTTCTTGTCCAGGGCGCTGAGGCACTCGTCCAGGAGCAGGATGCGCGGGGAGATCACCAGAGCCCGGGC
>CALWOS010000044.1 GCA_944383185.1 uncultured Oscillospiraceae bacterium | reverse complement strand
GCCCTTGCCTACACCGCCCCGGCGGAGGCTCCCGAGGACGGGGCCGCGCCGGAAGCGGAGAGATAGCGCCGCGGCAGCGCCCGAGTGGGCACGCCCGAAAGCCCATTTCCGCCGCGTATTTTCCTTGGGGGATGCGCTCCGCGCAATTTGCATTGGTGGGCACAGGGGTCTGCGGCCCCCATTGGATTCCCCCGCCGCCTGGCAGGCAAATCGGCCCGGCACACCCAACAAAGCCTCCCTTGCGCAAAGGGAGGTGGCCCGGAGCGTAAGCGGAGGGCCGGAGGGATTGCTTCCTCTCAAAAGGCCCCCTTGTGCAAAGGGGGCTGTCTCGGAGCGCCAGCGGAGAGACTGGGGGATTGCTCCCAGTAGGGGAACCGCCGGAAAGCCCAGCGGAGCAGGTTTCCGGCGGAAAGGAAGAAGCGGATACAAGGAAGATAGTTTTCGGCCCTTGGCCGGAAACGGAATGGAGCGCCTTCTTCTGACGCCGTCCCCTCAGTCAACCTCACAGCAGACAGGCTTCCTTTGGCAAGGGGGCCTTTCCTTTTTCCTTGTCCTCTTAAAGCCGCCCTTTGCACAAGGGAGCCTTCTCATTGTAAAAGATTGACCTTTTCTTTGCGAAATGGTATAATATTTTGATACCGCTGAAAACGAGAGGGGGAAATGCTGCCATGGATCATCTGCCCGGGCGGCTTTCCCACGCCAGCATCGTCACCGGACCGGACCCGGAAGGGCGCCGGCAGCGGGTGCTGGAGCTGGCCGCGGCCCTGCTCTGCCGGGCGGAAGGGCCCCGCCCCTGCCGCCGCTGCGACGACTGCCGCCGGGTCTTTGCCGGGATCCATCCGGACTGCATCACCCTGGAGCGCCAGACGGACGCCAAGGGGCAGCTCCGCCGGGAGATCCAGGTGGACCAGATCCGGGACCTGGGGGCCGACGCGGCGGTGCTGCCCAATCAGGCGGACATCAAGGTCTATATCCTGGAGGACGCGGACGCCATGAACGCCGCGGCCCAGAACGCCCTTTTGAAACTCCTGGAGGAACCTCCCGCCTGGGTGCGGCTGATCCTCTCCGCGGCCAGCGGGGAGGCCCTGCTGCCCACGGTGCGCTCCCGCTGCGTCACTTACGCCGTCCCGGGGGAGGCGCCGGAACCGGCGGAATACCGGGAGGAGGCGCTGGCCTTCCTGGACCTGGCCGCCCGGGGGGACCGCCCCGGGCTTCTGGCCCTCTGCCGGGAGCTGGAAAAGCTGGACAACGCCGGCTGCACCGCCTTTGTGGAGCAGCTCCGCGCCCAGGTGACGGCGCAGCTCTGCCTCCGGAGCCGGACGCCGCCCCTTCCCCGGGAGGTTCTGCCAGGCCTGCTGGCGGAGCTGGATCTGGCGGCGGAGCGGCTGCGGCTCCACGTGGGGGTAAGACATGTGCTGGGCGTCCTCGCGCTGTTGGACGTACCCGGAAAGAAATGAGGAAATCACTTTGACAGAAGTAGTCAGCGTCAAATTCAAAGGCCGGGGCAAGGCCTACTATTTTGCCCCCGGCGAACTGCGCCTGCACACCGGGGACGCCGTGGTGGTGGAGACGGCCAAGGGCCTGGAGCTGGGCCGCTGCCACAAGGGCAACCACATGGTCCTGGACGAGCGGGTGGTGCCGCCCCTGCGGCCGGTGGTCCGCGCCGCCACGGCGGACGATCTGCGGATCGAGGGGCTGTGCCGCGCCCGGGAGAAGGAGGCCTTCCGCATCGGCCAGGAGAAAATCGCCGCCCACGGCCTGGACATGAAGCTGGTGGACGTGGAGTGCAACTTCGAGGGGAACAAGATCATCTTTTTCTTCACCTCCGACGGCCGGGTGGACTTCCGGGAACTGGTGAAGGACCTGGCCGGGGTCTTCCGCAGCCGGATCGAGCTGCGGCAGATCGGCGTCCGGGACGAGGCGAAAATGCTGGGTGGCCTCGGCATCTGCGGCCAGCCCTTCTGCTGCTCCCGTTTTCTGGACGAGTTCCACCCCGTCTCCACCAAGATGGCCAAGACCCAGTCCATGTCCCTGAACCCGGCCAAGATCTCCGGGGCCTGCGGGCGGCTGATGTGCTGCCTGCGGTATGAGCAGGCGGCCTATGAGGACCTGGTAAAAACCGCCCCCAAAAACAACGCCTTTGTGGAAACCCCGGACGGCTACGGCAACGTCACCCAGCTCAACCTCCTGCGCCAGCAGGTAAAGGTGCGTCTGGACAGCGCCGGGGACGACACCGTCATCAAAACCTACGCCACCGACGAGGTGGCCGCCGTGCCGGGCGGCCGCCCCAAGCCGGGGGAACCCCTGCCCCATGTCCTCCAGCTCAAGCCAAAGGCAAAGCCTGAACCGGCGGAACCGGAGGAGGATCCCTGGCTGCGTCCCATCCTTTTCGCCTCTATGGAGGACGAGGCGCCCGAAGGGAAAAAGCCCGCCGCCGGAGCGGAGGAGGGCGCCCACCGGAGCCGCCGGCGGCGGCGGAAAGGCGCCGGGGAAAAGGCCCCGGACAAGACCGCGGAGGCCCACCGGTGCGAGAAGGCTCAGGGCAGCCGGAACGGGGAAAAATCCGCCGGCAGCCGCCAGGGCAAGGGCGGGCAGAAGCCCCGGGGAGAGGCCTCCCGCCAGGGGGAAAAACCCGCCGAACCCCGGCAGCAGCCCCAACAAGGAGAGGGGCAGAAGAAGAAAAAGCCCTCCCGCCCCCGGAGCAAGCCCCAGGGGGAAAAAAACGCGGAGGCCGCCTCCGCCAAGGCCGCCCCGGCGGGAGAGGGCGGCGAGAAAAAGCCCCGCCGCCGCTGGCGGCCCCGGGGCAAAAAGCCCGGAAACCCCAATCCCGAAGCCTGAGCGCAAAAGGGCCTGTTGCAGCAATGGAACTGCTGCAACAGGCCTTTTTTCCTTTCCCGCCTTCCCGCGCCCGTGCTCCCCTTCCGGGGGCGGCAGGCTGCCGCCCGCTGTTTCCCCGTGCGGAACCGCCGCGGCGGGCAAGCCGGGCGCGGCGGCTCAGCTCTTTCCAGCCAGGGCGGCAGCCGTCCGGGCGGCGAGTCGGGCGTTGTTGAGGACCAGCTGGATGTTGCTCTCCAGGCTGTGGCCCCCGGTGATCTCCGCGACCTGGGCCAGGAGGAAGGGGGTCACGCCCTTGCCGTGGATGCCCCGGGCCGCGCACGCTTGCAGGGCCTGGT
>CALWOS010000043.1 GCA_944383185.1 uncultured Oscillospiraceae bacterium | reverse complement strand
AGGATGGGGATGCCGGCGGCCTCGGTGATGGCCTTACCCACGATGGCGGGGACGCCCTCCACCAGGATGGCCCAGGCGCCGGCCTCTTCCAGGCGCTTGGCCTCGTCCATGAGCTTCAGCGCCGCATCCACGCTCTTGCCCTGAGCCTTGTAACCGCCCAGCTGGGCCTCAAACTGAGGAGTGAGGCCAATGTGGCCCATGACCATGATGCCCGCGCCGGAGATGGCCCGCACGCGCTCGCAGATCTCAGGGCCAGCGCCTTCCAGCTTGACGCAGTCGCAGTCGGCTTCCTTGACAAAACGGCCGGCGTTGCGGATGGCCTCCTCATTGGAGACCTGGTAGCTCATAAAGGGCATGTCGCCCACGATAAAGGTGTTGGGAGCGCCCCGGCGGACGGACTTGCTGTGGCTGATCATGTCCTCCATGGTCACAGGGAAGGTCTTGTCATAGCCCAGAGTAACCATGCCCAGGCTGTCGCCTACCAGGATCATGTCGATGCCGGCCTTCTCGGCGTACTTGGCGGTGAGGTAGTCATAAGAGGTGAGGTAGACGATCTTCTCGCCCTTCTCCACCATCTGACGGAACACGGGAATGGTCTTTTTCATGTGCGCTTCCTCCTTGGTGTACTATATTATAGAATGACAACTTATAATATAATAAGTTTGAATTTAGAATAGCACAGGGGATGTCCAGTGTCCATTGGTGTTTTCTACAAAAGATAGGGAGCTTAATTGACAAATCTGCCGGTGAGCGTGAGAATGCTTGTATTTTTTCAAAAATATGATAGAATGATGAACGGTAATTTCGTAAACTGGTGGTGAGAGTATGGAAAAAGTCAACGGCGGGCCCATCCAATCCGTGTCCCGGGCGGCGGCCATTCTGCGCTGCTTTTATGACCGGGAGAGCATGAGCCTCCACGAGATCAGCCAGCAGGTGGGCCTCCATAAGAGCACGACGTCCACACTGGTGACCACTTTGAAAAATGAGCGGCTCCTGGAACAGGACCCGGTGACGGGGCAATACCGCCTGGGGATGAGCGCTTTTCTCCTGGGGGCCAGCGCCAAGATCAATATCCGCACCATCGTCCAGCCCTACCTCACCGCCCTGAACGAGCGGTTTCGGGAGACTGTGAACCTGGCCGCCCCGGACGGGACGGATATCGTGTATATCAACAAGCTGGAGAGCGAATACTCCATGCGCACCTGTACCCGGATCGGCCAGCGCCTGCCCTTTTACTGCACGGCCAACGGCAAGGCTATTTTTGCCTATTACAGCCCGGAGCGGCTTCGCCGCTGTGTGGAGAGTCTAAACATGACGCCCTTTACGCCCAACACCATCTGCGAACCGGGCCGGCTCATGCAGGAGCTGGTGGAGGCCAAGGCCAACGGCTATGCCTGCGACAACGAGGAACTGGAACAGGGGCTGTGCTGTTTTGCCGCACCCATTTTTGACAGCACCGGCGCCCCGGCGGCGGCGGTGAGCCTGTCAGGCCCCCATTTCCGGATGGATGGGGAGCGGCGGGAGGAGATGATCGCCGCCCTCAAGGTCTGCGCGGGGGAAGTCACCGCCACCCTCTCCCGGGCCAGCTACATTGCCAGCGGGTCCAGCTTTGATTGAAGCTTTTGCACAAAAACGGAAGCTTATACTCTTATACTATGGAGGGGACCACTGTGAAAAAAGATCCGCGCGTGGGCATGGTCTGCTTTCTGATCGCCTTTGCCCTCTCCCTGGTTGGAGCCATTGCCATCGGGGGCGTTCTCCGCTATCTCGCCGCACTGTGCTTTCTGGCGGCGGCCATTCTCGCGTGGAACGACTGGCGCCGCAGGAAGAAAAAGTAAAAAACGCCTGCCCTGCTGCCTACGGGCAGCAAAAAAGGACCGTTTCTCTTTTGAAACGGTCCTTTTTACGTTTGAGGGTAACGGAAAACATGCTCTGCGGCAGGTCAACAGTCTTTTTCAAGCCCGTAAAGACGGATGGCGTTGTCCCGCAGGATAGCCCGCCCCATGACGCGGCACAGCTCTGCGTCAAAATGGCCGGAGCCGATCCGCTCTGCCAGGACCCTGGCAAGAAGATCCCGCATGATTTCCAGATGGGCCCATGCCTCCTCCACATAAAAGCAGTCGCCGCCCCAGGTGATTTTGGAGAAGGGCACAGCGTCCAGAGACTCCTGGAGATAATGCTCTGCCTGGGTCTCATTGATGGCGGTGAGCCAGTTCAAGCTGAGATAGACATTGGGAAGGCTTTTGGCCATGGCGGCTGCCTGCCAGGTCCAGGGCCAACCGGAATGGAAAAAGTCGAATCGGGTCTGAGGATTGCGGTTTGCCAATTCCGTCAGTTCATGCGGGCCGTTCCCGGTGGTATAGGGGGAACCAAAGCAGCGCAGCCCCGTGTGAATTTCAAACACTGTGCCGCTCTGCCCGGCCAGTTCGGCCAGCAGATAGATAATATAATCCTGGAAAGCGCGCGCCTGCTCCGGCGAGGCGGAGTCCCCGGCCCGGAAGGCCGCCTCGGCCTCGGCGCGCTGCCGGGGGAGGAAGTGCAGGTCGCGGTAATACCCCAGGCAGGATTTGATGCCCGTAAATCCCCGCTGCCGGAGCGTGGGCAGCAGTTCCCGCAAAAAGTCCTCCAGTTCGTCCAACGTTTGCACCCGCGCGCCCAAGCGGTCCTCCAGGCCCTTGCGGGCCCGGGGCATATAACAGTAGGCGAGAAAATCAATGCGCAGGATGGGGAGGAAGCGCGGATAGTGGGAGGTCTCCGGCGCATCCCCGGTGAGACCGCCCGAATAGGGCAGGCCCTTTCCGTTATACAGCAGCCAATACTCGAAGTCCGTAGACTGCCCTTTGTCTACCAGGGAACACTGAATATTGGCGCGATCCATTACCGCGTCATACCAGGCAGTTCCCTGCGCGGCATGCTCCAGGCTTGGAGCGGAAGCGGCATCGTAGTCCAACTCCAGAATGTTCCCTGCGCCGAAGAGTTCGCGGTAGATCCGCTGGAGTACCTTGAAATATGTGGTATTGGCGGTACGGGCCAAAGCCCCCTTGACCCGCTCCCATTGCTGGGGCGCGGGGATGTCCTCACCCCACTCCCGCGCTCCAAAGCCCACGGAACGCAGATCGTCTACAATATACATGTTCTGGACCATAGTCAGGATATCACGATGGCTCCGGGCTGCACTGCGGGGGAAACAGAAGTGCTCATGCGTGTCCACCACGGAAATTTGTTGCAGCTCCTTGCGGATGGTTTCATATGTTGCAGAATTTGACATGGGCGCCTCCTTACCGAACCGAATACTCTGAAATTACTGCTGTGAAGCTGGTAAGATTGTAACAAAAAATCTATAAAAAGCAAGCGATTTGACAAAAAAATGGACACATAATTTTCTTTGGACAAATTAGAAAGAAAAACTTGTAAAAATCCTGAAGAAAATGGAATGGGAGAAAAGAAATCCACGGTGCGGAAAGGCGCAAATACTCCAGCGACATTGCGGGAAAATGCATAGATCAAAACATAATAGTGAATATTATTCATGTAAAGTGTGAGAGTGAAGAACCGGAAGGCAGGGAATTTACTGATAAATACGGGCAAAGTGACTTGATTTGAATGGGGCAAGTCTGCTTAAATAATTTCAATATAGTTTAATACGGTAGGGAGCTGCGGCACAGTATCAGCGCGATATTCTGTTGTATACGGATAAGTGTGTGCATAACGAGGATAAGCGCCGCATGAAGATGAGGGCGCAAGTAAATTCAGAATTATTTGCGCCCATATTTTGTTCCAGATTTGTACCAGGCGGACTTGCCTTGCCATGACCTCGTTACAGCCGGGGCGTGGGTTGGAACCATTGCTCTTTCCATGTATATTTTGCGTATATTTTATATGCATGACATTTTTCCCAACATGGGTGATGCTGTAGCTGTATTTGTGAAGAAAATATCAGGCTGAAACGGCGAAAGAACGTCCAACATGGCATGGCCGTTCTGCTGCATGCGACGAGTTCGACTATGAGTTAACCGGATGATGCGTCAAAAATAGCGGAGTTCTTATAAAATTGAATGGTTAAAGGAGGGAAGAAGGCATGACGTGGCCGATCATTGGGATGCTGGTACTGTATGCAATCTCTGCGCTGATGGTTGTAATCGCTTATTTCGCAGAGAAGCAAGGGAAGCTGTAAGCAAGATGGATCGGAAAAGGAAAAAAGAGGAGAAACGTAAACTATAAGGAAAAAGGAGAGGATCCACCAAAATGTTCAATTTCATTTTGATTATCGGCATCACCCTGCTGACTGTGGGCCTTGCGGTTGTGCTCTCTAAGATCGGAGGGGGCGGATCCAAAAGCGCGGCGGCAGTGGACAATAAAGACTTCCTGCTGGGCGGCGGCAACCTGGGCGCGCTGGTGTCCGCAGGTACCTTGTGCGCCACTTACTGGTCCGGCCACGCGTTTGTCGGTTCTGTGGGTACGGGCTACGGGTATGGTTATACCCAGCTTATTGCCGGTGCGGCCTATGTTCCCGCGCTGGTGTTTGCATGTATTTTCCTGGCCAAGTTCCTCAAAAGGAAGGCAGAGAACATGGGCGCCCTGTCCGTCACGGAATATGCCGGACGCATCCACGGGAGCCGCGCGGTTCATATGCTGGGCGCCATTGCCAACGTTGTGCTGATGTTCGTTATGCTCCTGACCCAGTTCCAGGCCCTGGGCGCTCTGCTGGAGCCCATTGTGGGCATTGACGGCGACATCATTGTGGTCATTATCGGCGGTATCTGCGTGGCCTATACCATCTTCGGCGGCTTAAAGACCATCGCCTATTCCGATATGCTCATGGCCATCGGTATGACCATCGGCGCGATCATCTGTGTTATCATCGTCTTTTCGTATACTTCCCTTGGAGAGATGACGGATAAGCTGATGGCGATTGATTCGGAACTGGCCAATCCCACCACGGGAGCCCCGTACGGCTCCATGCAGTGGGGCGCGTTCCTCATCGTCCCCTACGCTGCCGTGGGCCTGATTGCCACGCCCTACACCGCCACCCGCTTCCTGTCCGTGAAAAAGGACATCAAATGGTGGAAGTTCGGTTTCTGGTGCTGCGTATTTGCCATGACCTGGGAAATCCTTCCCTTCGTGGGCACCTTCATCCGCAGCCAGGGCATTGAGCTGCCCGTTGCAGACGACGCCATGGGCTATTTCTTGGCAAACTATGTCAATCCCGTAATCATGGCCTTTGTTGCGGTATGCATCCTGATGGCCATCCGTTCCACGGTGGACTCCCTGCTTCAGTCCATTTCCGCCTCCATCTCCTATGACATGCGCTATGTCCTCAATGATGGAAAAGGGATGGATGACACTGCCAAGTCCATGCGCTACAACCGTATCGCCGTGGCGGTGGTGGGCATTATCGGCATTGCCTTCAACTTCCTGACCCAGCCGACTTTCCTGGTGTTCCTGGGTACGCTGGGCACCGGTACGCTCCAGTCCATCATGTTTGGCCCCATGTTTATCAGCACCTTCTGGCAGGGCAACAAGTACGGTGCCATCGCCTCCATGATCGGCGGCGGACTGGTAACCAGCTACTGCCTGCTCTCCGAAGTGTTGATGTGGACCATGGCGCCCCTGGCAGGCGACCTGACGGCTGCGGTTCTTTACTTCGTTGTAAGTGCCGCCACCTTCAAAATCTGCCCCCGTGCGCAAGTGCAGTCCGCGATCATCTGAGCCTGCAGCGAGGCCGAGATTCTGCTTTGCACCGTCGCCCGGAAGCCCTTCCGGGCTCCGGGCGACGGTTTTTTACACAAGTTTTTTTGACAGAGGCGGAATGTTTCAGACGCCACGATTTATACGGTAGAGCTTTGCATGCCCTGCGGCCGGTAGCCGGTCCGCGGAGCGGGAGACGCCGGACTTCTGCCGGCGATGTTGGAGAATGGAGGAAGGACCATGAATGCGCTTGTCCACGTGGATCCGGAGCTTTGCATTGGCTGTGGGATCTGCGTACGGAACTGTCCCAAGAGCGCAGTGGGCGCGATGCATATTACAGAGGAAAAGAAAGCATCGGCCACGGAAGAATGCGTCGGGTGTCTGGTCTGCGTGAAATCCTGTCCAAAGCAGGCGATCACCCCTCTGGATGAGACGCCGGCGGATGCGCTGATCTGCCAGAGCTGTCCCATCCACTGCCGGATCCGGCCCGGTCAAACCGGGGCCTGCCGGCGCTTCCGGAATGATGGAAAGGAATTGAAGCGGGAGGTGCCGCTGCACGTCATCCCCCGCCCTCATATACGATTGGACCCCAGAACCCGCTTGCCGGACAGGCCCCTGCTCACGGGTATCGGAGCTGGAACCAATTTGCAAAAGCAAGCGGCGCGCTTTGTAGCCGAAGAAGAGCTGGACGGCGTGGACATTGTCACCTGCGTGACGGAAGCCGCGCTCTCCTTCAGCGGGCTGCGGGTCAAGATTGACACTTCGGACTACATTGGAGCAGAGGGGAGCGCGGTCCGCCGGGAGGGAAAGATTGTGGGCTATATCACGTCTTCCTGGTACGGTTCCCGCACGGCCACCATCGGCGGCGTGACTCTGCTGAAAGGACCGGATGGATTCGTGGTGGCCCGGACGGTCACCGATCTGGCGGAAGGAGAGACGGTGCCCCTCCAGGTGGAGGGCGGCGCCAAACTGGAACTGACGCGCGGTAAGGCGCCGGTCATCAACGGCCAGACGGCAGAGCTGACCACCTTCGGCTGCGGCTCTTCCGTGGGCAAGCTGTTTTCTGCGCGGCTTCTGCCGATTCTGGATGAATGCATCATGCTGGACATGGGCATCACCGGCCAGATGAGCGAACACCACGCCGCGCTTGGCGCAAAGCCCTGCGGCATCACCGTTATCGGCAAACGCAGCTCCGGCGGGCGGTACCTGGTGCCCTCCGGCAAAGGCTGGGGCGGAACCTGTGTGGAGGACCCACGGGATGCCATTGCCGCCATTGACAAAAGCGTCGCATGGCCCGGTATGCGTATTTTGATTACGGAGACCAAGGCAGAGCACGCGGCGTACTTTGAGCTGGACGAGAATTTGGAGCTGGTAGAAAAGCCCATGCCCCCCGCAGTGGAGGCAGAGTTTGTCAGAATGAAGGAATTCTGTGATCCGGGGCTTGTGAATGTGCTGTACGTGGGCGGCGTTGGCGGCGGCGTGATGAGCATTCTGCATCCGCACGATTCCCCCGGCGTGCTCGACGCCATCCGGGAGGGCCGGATTTTGGTCACCTCCTGCGGACGGCCCGTGCATCGGATGCCGGGCGGCAATCTGATTATTGAGGTGGATACTGCCGGCCTGCCCAAGGGCAGCTTCTCCTGGGTGCCCACCCCCTGTACCACCATGCCGGTGGAATTCACCATGACCAGGGAAACATATATGGAGGTTTGCGGGTATCCGGATGCGCCGCGGCCTCTCAGCCGGATCCTGGCCGAAAACGCCTATGTCTACATGGATACAGAAGAGAGGAGGTCGTGACATGCCTGCGCCCATGTTTGTGGATCATGAGGTCTGCGTAAGCTGCGGCCTCTGCCTGCCGGACTGCCCCAAGGGCGCCATTGCCCGCCCCGCCAAGGGGGAGAAGCCGGTGATCTCCGAAAACTGCGTGGCCTGCCGGGTTTGCGCTAAAACCTGTCCCAAAGGCGCCATTCGGGAAAGCGGGGCGGAAGAAAGCCGCATGGTGTGCAACCACTGTCCGGTCCACTGCCGCCTGGCCCCCGGCCAGACCGGCGCCTGCCAGCGTTACCGCAACGACGGCGGCGCGGAGCCGGTTCGGACGGTGCCGCTGCAGGTTTATGACTTTTCCAAAGCGCAGATCAACCCACAGACCGGTCTGCCCTACAAGCCGCTGCTCACGGCTGTGGGCTCGGGTACCAATCTGCAGAAAGCCCCGGCCCGCATCATGGCGGAAGCAACGGTGGACGGCGTGGATGTGGTGACCTGTGTAACGGAGGCGGTTCTCTCCTTCAGCGGGCTGGAGGTGAAGATCGACACTTCCGACTACATTGGCCCGGAGGGAAGTCCTGTGAAGCGGGACGGCAAGGTCGTGGGCTATGTGGGGACTTCCTACTATGCGGCCCGGACGCTGAACATCGGCGGCGTTTCCCTTCTCAAAGGGCCCGACGGCTTTACCGTGGGCCGCACCATCGTGGATCTCACCGACGGCAAGGAAGTGGAACTCAAGGTGGCAAACGGCGCGGAGCTGCGTCTGCAGATGGGAAAGGCCCCTGTCATCAACGGCCAGGTTGCGGCCACTACCACCTTTGGCTGCGGTTCCTCTGTGGGTAAAGGGTTTTCCCACGTGCTGGTGCCGGTAGTGGACGAATGCGTCATGCTGGACATGGGTATCACCGGCCAGATGAGCGAGCATCACGCCGCTATCGGCGCGAAACCCTGCGGGATCACCATCCTGGGCAAAAAAAGTTCCCCCGGCCGGTATCTTGTCCCCTCCGGCGACGGCTGGGGCGGCACCTGTGTACACGATCCCCGGGAAGTCATAGTACATGTGGATCGGGAGAAAGCCTGGCCGGGGCTGAAAATCCTGGTCATGGACACCAAGGTGGAAAACGCGGCGTATATGGAGCTGGACGAAGACTACAAACCGGTCATCAAGGATATGCCTCCTCACATCCAGGAATTGCTGGAGTATATGCGCCGTTTCTGTGATCCCGGTATGGTGAACATCATGTATGTGGGCGGTATTGGCGGCGGCGTGCGGAGCTGCCTGAATTCCGAGCACTCTCCACGGGTGTGCCAATCCATCAAGAATGGACGCATTATGCTCACAGCCGGCGGCCAGCCCACCTATGTATACCCCGGCGGGAACCTGATTTTCACAGCGGATGTGGCCAAAATGCCAGCCGGTTCCATTCGCTGGGAGCCTACCCCTGCGACCTCGGTTCCCATCGAGTTTACCATGACGCGGGAAACTTTTGATTATGTCAGCGATTATGCATATGCCGTCAAGCCGCTGGAGCAGGTCCTGCGGGAGCATGCGCATGTGGTGATCGACGAGTAAGGTGATAGATTATGCCAAGAAACATTCCGAAAACTTTTGCCAGGCCGGAGAGCCTGGCGGATGTGGAGCGGCTTCTGGCTGCCTCCGATGCGCAGAGCCTGATCTACCTGGCCGGCGGGACTGACCTGGTGGTGGACATCAATGAGCGCCGCCTGCCGCCCTGCGATATATTGGTGTATCTGGACCGCATTCCGGAACTCAAGGGCCTCTCTCTGGAAGGGGACCGCCTGATCGTAGGCAGCGGCGTGAGCCACGCCCGCCTGGCGGCGTCTCCAGAGGTGCGCGCTGTTTTTCCTGTGCTGGCCCAGGCTGCGGAGGGCGTGGGCTCGCCGCCGATTCGCGTGATGGGCACGGTGGGAGGCAACCTGGCCCGGGCTTCCGCCGCCGGTGATGTGGCAACGGCGGTATTGAGCCTGAACGCAGAGATTCACACCCTGGGCAGGAATGGCCGCCGCGTCATCCATGGGCGGGACTTCCATGTGGCCTCCCGGCGCACCTTGCTGGAGCCGGGGGAGCTCATTACGCATTTGTCGATTCCCGTTCCTCCGGGACCGTGCGGAAGTGCCTTTGAAAAGCTGGGCAGCCGCAAGACCATGTTTATTGCCAGCGTCAGCTGTGCGGCACTGCTTCGGCTGGACGCTGCGACCGGCGCTATTGCAGAGGCGCGGCTGACCTTGGGCTCCATTGCCCCCACCCCGGTCCGGGCGCCTGCGGCGGAGGCGCTTCTGGCGGGGCGGCAGCCGGAGGAGGCTGCGTTCCGGGAGGCGGCGGAGGCCGTTCAGGCGCAGGTCCGCCCGCGCACGTCTCACCGCGGTACCTCCCAATACCGCAACGCCATGGCCGGTGCGCTGACGGTGCGCTGCCTGCGCCGGGCTCTGGAAAACGCAAGAAACAAGGAGGTGGAAGCGTGAAAACCTGGATTCATTTCACGCTTAATGGAAGCCCGGTTTCCATAGAGACCGACAATGACAGGACGCTGCTCAAGCTGCTCCGGGAAGACCTCCATATCACCAGCTTGAAGAATTCCTGCAATGTGGGAGAGTGCGGGGCCTGCACCATCCTGCTGGACGGCGAGGCGGTGCGGAGCTGCCTGCTTTTGGCGGTGATGGTGGACGGAAAGCGTGTGGACACCTTGGAATCCCTGGGTTCTCCGGTGAACATGCATCCCATTCAGAAAGCATACCTGGAAGTGGGCGCTGTCCAGTGCGGTTTTTGCACGCCGGGTATGATCTTGGCCACCAAGGCGCTCCTGGACAAAAATCCGAATCCGACCCGGGAGGAGGCGCGTCTGGCGCTTTCCGGAAACCTTTGCCGCTGCACGGGTTATAAAAAGATCTTGGACGCTGTGCTTCTGGCGGCCAAATGGATGCGAGGTGAAGACTGATGCTGGGCGACCGCTTACAGAAATACGAAGGTATTGCTGCCGTCACAGGACGGCTGCAGTATGTGGACGACATCATGCTGCCCGGCATGCTGACCATGAAGGGCCTGCATAGTACGGAGGCGCACGCCCGGATTCGGGCCATCCACATGGAGGAAGCCCTGGCCATGCCCGGCGTGGCCTGCATTCTCACATGGAAAGACCTGCATCAAAACCGCTGGGGCTACTGCGGAGAAAGCTATGTTCTGGCGGAGGACTGCGTCCAGTATGTGGGGCAGCCGATCCTGGTGGTGGCGGCGGTGGATGAGGACACGGCGTTGGACGCCATTGAGCGTATCCGCGTGGATTACGAACCGCTTCCAGCGGTATTCAATCCCTATGAGGCCATGAAAGATGAGGTCAAAGCCACGGACAAGCCCTCCAACTGGTTCAAGTTTTTCGGCACGGATGATGTGCGGAAGATCCGCCGGGGCGATATTGAGGAGGCGTTTGACCAATCCAAGTGGGTCTTTGAAGACGAGTTCATCTCTCAGTTCCAGGCTCATGTCTCTCTGGAGACTCATGTGGCGGTGTCCACCTTCGATGAGACCGGGACCTTGCTGGTCTATAGCTGCGCCCAGGGTATAGATTGGGTTCACAGCACGCTGTCTCAGACTTTGGGCTTGCCCATGGAAGCCGTTCGTGTGCGCGGCGGCCTGCTGGGCGGCGGCTTCGGCGGCAAGGCGGACGCGGGCCCTGAAGTTTTGGCGGCTCTGGCCACTCTGCGCACGGGAAAACCCTGCAAGTGGCGCTGGAGCATGCACGAGGAACTGCGCATGCCGGTAAAGCGCGGCGCTTTTAACCTGATCTGCAAGACAGGCGTAAGTGAAAACGGCAAAATCCTGGCCCGGCATATCCGCACCAACCAGGACTGCGGCGCTTACTGCTACCGGGGCAACAAATCCATTGACCGTCACGGCTGCGCCGCCACAGGCCCCTATTATATTCCCACTTACTGGTACGACGGACGTGTGATCCACACCAACAAAGTCCCCGCCGCCGCGCTTCGCGGCTTTGCCGTACCGCCCGGCTCTTTGGCCAGCGAGGTCTCCATGGACCGAGTGGCCCGGCGGATCGGAATTGACCCCCTGAAGTTCCGAATGGAAAACGCCTTGCGGGACGGCGATCCCAATGCCAATGGCCAAGCCATGTATGGTACGGGCATCATGGCCTGCCTGGAGGCGCTCCAGCCCTATTGGGAGGAACCTTACGAGCGCAATCCCGGCCCGCACCTCTTCCGGGGGCGGGGTCTGGGCACGGCCCTTATGCCCAACGGCCTCACCGGAGGCGGCAGTCCCATTACCGGGGATGTAAAGCTGATGCTCAACGGGCTGGTCAGTATCAGCATGGGCTTGACTGAAATGGGGCAGGGCCTCAAGACGGTCATGCGCCAGCTGGCGGCGGAGGTGCTTGCCCTTCCCGAAGACCGGATCACCGTCCTCAACGCGGACACCAGCGCGGTACCTGCGGCTGCCAGTCCCGGCGCCAGCCAGGCCACCTATATCAACGGAAACGCGCTGCTGCCCGCTCTGCAGCAAGTTCGGGAGATGCTGATCCGCCATGGCGCAGAGCATTTCCAGGTTCCCGAGGACAAGATTATCCTTGCTGATGGCGTGATTTCCGTGTCGGGAGAGGACAGGAGCATTTCCTATGCGGCCTTGGCCGGCCTGTTGGCCGGACAGGGGATTACTCTTATGGCCACGTCCTCTTACAAGTCCGCCTACAAAAAGCTGGACGAGAACGGTTTGGGAGAACCCTATGAAGTCTATGCCTATGCTGCCTGTATGTGCCAGGTGCTCATCGACGAGGAAACCGGACAGATGACTGTGGAGCGCATCATCTCTGCGGTGGATTGCGGCAAGGCCTACAATCCCATGATGGTAGAGGGGCAGATCGAGGGCGGCGCCATTATGAACATGGGTATGGCCACAATGGAAAGCGTTTACCCGGGCTATCCGGAGCGGCACCATATGGTGGATAACCTCAACGAATATGCCGTGCCCACTACCATGGACGCACCGGATGTGGAGAGCATCATCATCGAAGTGCCCTGCCCCACCGGCCCCATGGGCGCCAAGGGACCCAGCGAGGTGGCCAGCGCTATGATTGCCCCGGCGGTGGCCAACGCTGTGGGCGACGCTATCGGCATTTACCCCACTAAGACCCCCATTACCGCAGAGGACGTCTATTGGCTGCTGCAGAAGCGCGGCGCAGAGGACAAAGAATAAAGGAGGGATCCCATGGCCCAGCCCCTGACCCGGGACCTGGCGCAACGAGTCCTGGAAATATCCTTTGATGCGCTGCCCCAGGAAATCCTGTGCAAAACCAAATACTGTGTTTTAGACTATCTTGCCGACGCGGTGGCCGGCCAGGCGGCGCACCTGCCCTCGGTGGAGATTGCCGGGCGTTACGCCGCAGCCAACGGCGGCGCGCCGGAGGCCGCCATATTGGGGACGAATGTCCGCGTACCTGCGGCGGAAGCTGCCTTTGTCAACAGCGTTTCCGGAGAAGTATTGGAGCTGGGCGACGGGGAAAACAGCGTGATCGGCCACCCGGGTCAGGCCGTGATTCCCGCCGCACTGGCCATTGCAGAAAAAGAGGGCGGCGTCAGTGGGAAGGCGTTTTTAGAAGCGGTTCTGGCCGGATATGAAGCCTTTATCCGCGTGGGCCAGAGTGTGATGCCCGAGGCCTATGACCGGGGCTTTTCCGCCAGCGGCTGCCTGGGAAATTTTGGCGCCGCCGTGGCAGTGGGGAGGCTATATGGCTTTGACCGGGAGAAGATGCAGGACGCTCTGGCCCTGTCTGCCTGCGCGGCGGGATATCTCCGGAGCTGGAACCTCACCGGCACCATGGACAAGGACCTGATGGTGGCCGACTCTACCCGGCGGGGCGTACTGGCTGGCATTTTGGCCCGCATGGGCTATACCGGCAGCCGGGAGATCCTGGAAGGCGGCTTGGGTTTTTGCGACGCCATGTGCGGCGGCGCCAAACCTGTGGCGCTGGAACCGGGGCAATATGGGATACAGAATGTCTACTTTAAGCCTTACCCCTGCTGCCGCGCCACCCACGGCTGCATTGACGCGGCCTTGGCGCTCCGTGCCGGCGGCGTGGACCCGAAAGAGATTCGGCACATTCATATCCATACAGACACCCGAGGTTCCACGGTCTCTATCCCGGAGCCGGAGAGCTTTGTCTCCATCCGGTTCAGCCAGCAGTACGCCGCGGCGGCGGCGCTTCTGGCAGGACGGGCGACAATTCGGGAGTTTACAGAGGAATTTGCGGCGCAGCCGGAGGTGAAAACTCTTCTGCGGCGAACTACGATCTCCATTGACCCGGAACTGGATGAAGGGTGGCCTGCACGGGATTACAGCCGCCGCATCACCTTGACCCTGGACGACGGCACGGAACGCACAGCGTATATCCATAACATCAAGGGCTCCAATGAAAACCCCATGACTTGGGCTGAAGTGGAGGACAAGTGCCGGGGGCTGCTGCGGGAGCTTTATCCGGAAGCCCGTGTGGAACAGATTTTGAACGCGGTGCTGCATCTGGAGCAGATACAGGACATGCGGGAACTGGCAGCGCTTCTTGGCGCCTGAACCGCGGGGATGCGGCTTTCGGCGTCTGGAATCATATGAACTACCAATTTTGAACAGGAGGAAGGAATTGCAATGAGCAAGGAGTATGCAATCGGCGTTTCTGACCGGGCCAAGGCTATACTGGAGAAATATCTGGCGATTGACTGCCGTGACCCAACGTTCTTGATGTATTCGTTTACCAAAGACGGAAAAGGTCCATACTGGGAAAATATCGCCAAGAGCGGCCTGAACGCCATTTGTGTGGATCCCAACTGGGTTACCGCCGGCCTGCGGGATACCGCTGCGGATTTTGCCGACTGGTACAAACGTATCCGGGAACACGACTGCATTCTGGTGGAAAAGGTTGAGGACATTGACCGGGCCAAAGCCGAGGACAAGGTGGGCTTCATTTTTGCTTCTCAAAGCCCGGAGGCCGTTGAGGGCAACGCCGGTTTTGTGGAGGTTCTCTACAAGATGGGCATGCGCATTATGCAGCTGGCCTATCAGCGCCGCAACATGCTGGGCGAGGGCGTGGGTGAGCCGACCAATACAGGCCTGAGCCTTCTGGGCAAGGAAGTGGTTCAGGAGATGAACCGTGTGGGCATGCTGATTGACACGGCCCATGCCACAGAGCAGACCATGATCGATATTCTGGAAACCTCCACCCAGCCTACGGTTAACTCCCATTCCTGCTGCTTGTCCCTGAAGAAGCACCGCCGGAATGTCTCTGATGAACTCATCCAGCTGCAGTGCTCCAAGGGCGGCGTGTATTGCTTGAGCGCCTATGGCGATTTTCTCATCGACAACGGCGGACAGATCGGCGCCACCCTGGATGACTGGGCCCGGCACATGGAGTATCTCCTGAAGCTGGTGGGACCGGACCATGTGGGCATCGGCTTCGACGTGGGCGAGGGCCGCAACGCCGCAGAGGTCCAGATCCTGCACAACGGCGCTCCCGGTACCGGCAAGGGACCGAAGTACCGCTATGTCAAGGAACTGGTCTGCCGCGCACAGTATCCCCTGGTGGTGGAAAAGCTCATCGAGATGGGCCTGTCCGATGCGGACATCGGTAAGGTTATCGGTGGGAACCTGCGCAAGCTGTTCGCTGAGGTCTGGAAATAACATATTAATATTAAAAAGATGCTTGGGGCGGGGAAACCGCATCCGGGGGAAAGGAAGAAAGACACATGCCGAGAGTCATCGTGGAATGGCTGGCCGGACGCAGCAAGGAGACCCAGGACGCCCTTGCCGCGAAGCTCACCGAGGATGTGGTGGACATTGTCAAGGTCAAGCCGGAATCTGTGACCGTGGTGTTCAAGGTCAACGAACGGGACAACTGGTATAAGGCGGGCGTCAGCGCCGCAGAGAGAGACAAGACAAAATAAACTCCAATTTTAATAGAAAGAGGTAATATGATATGGCAACACAATATGCCGTTACCGGTGAAGGCGTGCGCCCTTCCCATTCCCCCGGCCTTTGCCCTATCGTACGGGCTGGAGATTTCCTGTTTCTGCGTGGAGAAACAGGCCGTGACCCTGTGACCAAGGAAATCGTCTCTGAGGATGTGCAGGACCAGACCCGCCAGATCCTCACCAACATCAGCGCAATGCTGAAAGCGGCCGGCGGCACGCTCCAGGACATTGTTTCCGCAACGGTGTACCTGAAGGATATCGCCGACGCCAAGCGCATGGGTGAGGTGTGGACAGAATTCTTCCAGGACTGCAAGCCCGGCCCTGCCCGCTGCACTGTGGGCGTCGGCTTGGCCGGAATTACCCGCGTGGAGATTCAGTGCATTGCGTACCTGAAGTAAGAAATGCATTTCAGGGGTCTGTTTTTCGGGCTTTGCACCGAAAAGCAGGCCCCTTCCTGCATATGGCTGGAAATACTGGATCTGCGATGTGAGATTTCTTTTATTATTGATGGATAACTCTTCTGGAGGTGAAAAAATGGCTTTGGACCCGTATATTGTCCAGAACATCTGGGAACCCTGCGCAAAAGAGTTTTACCGGCGGCAGTTCCATGAGATGATTTTGATGGAAAAGGCCCATGGGATCATGCTGGCGCGGCAGGGGCTGTTGGAGGCGGAAGACTATCGGCTCCTGGCGGATGGGCTGGACCAGGTGGAGAAGACGCTGCGGGAAGAAGATATCCATGGAGAGTACAACGATCTGTATTTCAATCTGACCCGAAAACTATACGATATCGTTGGCGAAGAGAAGGGCTGCCTGCTGCATGTGGGCCGCAGCCGCAACGATATGGAGTGCGCCTGCAACCGGATGCAGATTCGCCGGGAATTGCTGGACCTTCTGGAGCAACTCGGTGAAGTGATGGAGACGCTGCTGGAGGTTGCTGAACAGAATGTGGACACGGTGATTGCGTTTTTTACCTTTGGTCAGCCTGCCCAGCCGGGGACATATGCCCACTACCTGATGCTGGCTTTTGACCTTTTTGCCAGGGACTGCACCCGTCTCCGGGCCGCTTACCAAAATACCAACCGCTCCCCCATGGGCGCAGCGGCGGGGATTGGTACGAGCTTTCCCCTGGATCCCAAGCTGATCAGCGAGCTTTTGGGTTTCGATGCCGTGATCGAAAATTCTCTGGATGCAGTTTCCAGCCCGGATTACCTCCTGGAAGTGGAGGCAGATACCGCCATTATGGCCTCTAATCTCAGCAAAATCGCGCAGGACTTGTTTCACTGGGCGTCCCAGGAATATCATATTTTGGATTGTGACGGTGCCATCGCTACGACCAGCAGCATCATGCCCCAGAAAAAGAATCCCACATGTTTCGAACGCATGCGGGCCCAATCCGGCCGTGCAGCCGGATTGCTGGCTGAGGCCATGGCCCTGAGCCGAAATACGACCCTTTTTCCCAGCATGGAAGCCACCATAGACATGTTTTACGTCTTTGGTTTCGCCATGGAGGAGACGCGCAAGGCTTTGGGGCTGCTGCAGGTGGGACTGCGGCATTCCCAGATCCGCAGGGATGTGGCCCGGACCTTCGCCAGAGACAGCTTTACCGGCGCTACCGCCATGGCGGAGTATTTATCCCAGACATATCAGATTCCCTTTGCAGAGACCCACCGTATCCTCCACGGTATGATTGACCGCCTGACGGCAGAGAAAGGCGGCGCAAGGATTCGAGATCTGACTGGCGCCCTACTGGCGGAGGTGACAGGTGAACTTTTGGATAAGCCCATCGTCATGACGGATGTGGAGGTCCAACACCTTCTGGAGCCGGAATTTTGCCTGGAGCAAAAGCTTACCGGCGGGACGCCCAAATACCGTGACACCATACAACTGATCGAAAAGAACAGAGCAGTCCTGCATGACCTGAGAGCTTGGTTGAAGGAAACAGAAGGCCGGATCCAATCGGCCTACGCCCAGGTCCGGCAGGGGCTGTGATCCGGCATGCGAAAACAGGAGCAGAGGTGAACCATGAAGAATATCCCCATGGCAGGCGGAAAGCTGTATATCGATAATGGGCCGGTGCAGATGTTGGTCCAGGCGGAACGCGCCGGCATTCCCATGCCTGCAGAGATGGAAAAAGCGGCGGCTCAGGTCAACAACCTCCTGACGCAGTTGGTCAAACTGCTGCCTCAGGCCAAACGGCCCTGGCCGGATCTGGAGGGCATGCGTTTTCCTGGCGTGCTGGGGAAGATGCTTCCTGCCGCCCGGGCCACGGAATCTCCGGATATGACGCCTATGTGTGCCGTCGCCGGCGCTTTTGCCGACCTGACGGCGGACTATTTGGCAAACCGGGGCGCTACCCGGGTTCTGATCAATAACGGTGGGGATTTGGCGCTGCGTCTGCGCGGCAGCACGCAAGCTGTCCTGGGTGTTGCGGACAAGGTGGGGGGAAACCCTGTTTGGAAAGTGTGCGTTCGCGGAGGACAGGGCGTAGGGGGGACTGCCACCAGCGGACTTGCCGGGCGCAGCTTTACTTTGGGTGTGGCGGACGCGGTTACGGTGTTTGCGGGAACCGGTGCGGTGGCCGACGCCTGCGCGACGCACATCGCCAACACCACGGCCATAGATTCTCCCGCCGTTTCCCGCCGCCGGGCCCGGGATTTAGATCCGGACACCGACATTCCGGATCTGTTGGTGACCACAGAGGTAGGGAAACTTACGGAAGGGGAAATCGCGCGTGCCCTGGACCAAGCGGAGGAGCGGGCCCGGTATCTTATGGGGCGGGGCACGATCTTAGGTGTCATGTTGTTTGTACAGGGTCGGCATCGGCTCCTCCTTCCGGACGGTCTTACCGCAGAGCCGATTCACAGGTAAGGGAGATTGTGCTATGGATGTAATCAAAATGCAATCGGAAGCTTGCTCGAAACAGGATCTGAAGCGGTTTTGCGGCGTAGACCGGGAGACCTGGGCTGAACCGGGAACTCCTGTTATGTATCAGGGCGCGCAGATGTTGCTGGTCCTCCAGGGAAAAGGCTGTGTGCGAATCAATGGCCGGCTCTATGAGGTGCAGCCGGATACCTTCATTTCCATTTTGCCCTGGGATATCATGCAGGTGGTGTCTCTGGAGGTCCCCATACAATGCCACAGGCTGCGCTATCGTTTTCTTGTGGTCACGAATTTTATCAAGAACCACTATAATTTGGACAACAGAGATGCGGATTTTCTGGATGCCATGGAACAGCACCCGGTCTCCCGCTGCACCGGAACCGCGCTGCAGACGATCCGCAGGATCTTTGAAGATCTGGAGATGGAGCTGGGGCTGGATTCCATGCCCAGCAATGTACCCGCCGCCCCCATGCAGTCTGTACTGGTAGCGGCAAAGCTGGCGGAGCTGTTTGTCATACTCCACCGGCAGCTTTTGAGCCGGGGTACGGATGACGCGCTGCCGCTTCCCGCAGGGCAACCGGAAGAACAAGATACCAAAAGTGAAATATTTCGCTACATTGCCACACATCTCAGCGAGCGGTTGACGTTGGGGCGGCTTTCTGCCGAGTTGGATCTGCCTGAGGAGGAAATCCGAAATCATATCTATTCGACGGTGGGTCTTTCCCTCAGCGATTTGCTCAACGAAATGCGTATTGTGACCAGTGTCAACTATCTGTTATACAGCGATCTGACTTTGGAAGAACTGGCCGACGTCCTGGGATTTGCCGACGCTTCCCACCTGTCCAAGGTGTTTGAAGCCCGTTTGGGCGACAAGATCACGCAGTACCGCAGAACCTATACCACGGTAAACCAACTGGGAAAGATTCGTTTAGGACGGCAGGGCGTGGATATGGTTGCCTATGCGTACCGGCTTTCCCATGAGCCGCTGACGGTGCGGCAGATGGCAGACCATTTCGGCGTCACAGTGGAAAAAGTGAACCAGACGTTCCTCTATCAGGTGGAGAAGAACTTTCCCGTGTTTCTCAATACTGTGCGGATTAAAAAGGCGTGTGCGCTTCTGGCTATGACGGACAAGAGCGTTCTGGACATTGCCATGGAGGTTGGATTCAGTTCTATCAAAACCTTTAACCGCCAGTTCCTGCGGCTGATGGGCAGCACGCCCAGCGCCTTCCGTAAAAATATCAGCGCCTGCCCGGATGTGAAATGAGAGTATATCAAAAGCGGAAATCGAACTTCCAATCCCGAAAAAGCTCCCACAAATTTTTAGCGCATTCCTTTGTTATTTTTTGGCCCAGGCAGCGCAAAAGGACCGTTTCTTTTTTGAAACGGTCCTTTTGCATCGGCCAAAAGGCCTCCCGTATCGCGCATGCGGCGGCGCACAGCGCGGGGGGACCCACCTCATGTACAATCGGGGTACCGCGCACGCTTTGCCAAGTAAGTCGAGCGTCAAGGCCGGCGGGGAGTTTTATGCCCGTTTGGGCGCAAAGTTCAGTGTTTTCAAGCCGCGGCAGCGTTTTTCTCCCGCTTGGCGGCGAAGTATTCCAGCACGCAGATCGCGGCGACCAGGGCAAGGCCCACGATGTCTGTCAGAAGGCCGGGGACCAGCATGCCCAGCCCGCCGGCGGCCAGGATCAGCCGGAAGATCACCGGGATCCGCCGGAAAATGTAGCCGTTCAGCGCCGCGGCGATGGCGAAAATACCCAGCAGGGCGCTGATGCAGATCTGGACCACTTCCAGGGCACTGCTCACGTCGATGAACAGCATCTGTGGCCCCAGGGCGAAGATATACGGCACAATAAAGGCCGCAATGGCCAGCTTTGTAGCGGTGATTCCCGTTTTCATGGGGTTGGACTTGGCGATGGCGCTGCCGGCATAGGCCGCCAGGGCCACGGGAGGCGTGATATCCGCCACAATGCCAAAGTAGAACACGAAAAAGTGGGCCGCGACGGTATTTACGCCTACCGCCACCAGGATGGGGGCGCAGGTGGCGGCCATGATGCAGTAGTTGGCCGTGGTGGGTACGCCCATGCCCAGGACAATGCAGCACAGCATGGTCAGCACCAGGGCGATCATGATATTGCCGTTTGCCAGGGACACAATGGCCCCCAGCATCTTGGAGGCGAGGCCCGTCACCGTGATGCAGCCGGAGATGACGCCGGCCACGCCGCAGGCCACGGCCACAGTGATGGAACCCTGGGCTCCGTTGGCCAGAGCGTCCAGGAATTTCAGGGGAGTAAGGCCCTGGTCCTCCTGGGTGACGCGGCGATGCTCCTTTTTCGCGTCTGCGTGGGCGATGACGCGGCTCACCACGCCCACGGCGATGGCGACCAGGATGGAAATGGCCGCGCTGTAGGCCATAGTGTAGGTGTTGGTGCCCACCAGGTAAATCAGGGCGATCAGGGGCGCCAGGAGATAGATGTCCCGCACCAGGCTCCGGGCCCGGGGCAGCTCATTCCGGGGAATACCCCGCAGACCCAGCTTTTTGGCCTCCAGATGGACGGCGATGAAGATGCCGGTGAAGTACAGCACTGCCGGCAAAATAGCCCGGACGGCGATGGTGCCGTAGGGCTCGCCGGTGAATTCCGCCATCAGGAAGGCGGCGGCGCCCATGATGGGGGGCATGATCTGCCCGCCGGTGGAGGCGGCGGCTTCCACCGCGCCGGCGAATTCCCCTTTGTAGCCCATGCGCTTCATCATGGGGATGGTGATGGAGCCGGAGCCCACGGTGTTGGCCACGGAGGAACCGGAGGCCATGCCCTCCAGGGCGCTGGCGATGACGGCCACTTTGGCCGGGCCGCCGGAGAAGCGGCCTACGGCGCAGTTTGCGAACTTGATGAAGAAGTCCGCCACACCGCTGCGCTCCAGGAAGGCGCCGAAGATGATGAACACGGCGATGAACTTCACGCAGACCTGGATGGGAGCGGAGAAGATGCCGTTGGTGGTGTAAAAAAGGGTGCGGATCACGTGGACCGGCGTGAGCCCGGTGGAGAAGGTGTAGACCAGCAGCGCCCCCGCCACGCAGAGGATGGGCAGGCCTACGCAGCGCCGGCACAGCTCCGCCAGGGCCAGGATGCCGATGAGGCCCACGGCCATGTACACCGGGTCGTTCATAACCCGGGCGGAGAGGCGGATGACCTCCATGGCGTTGAGGGCGTAGTAAAAGTAGGCGCCCGCGCCGACGACCATGATGATTACGTCATACCACGGGATATAGTTTACTCGGGGGTGCCCCTTCCGGGCGGGATAGGTGAGAAAACCCAGAAGGATGATCATGCCCAGAAAGATGCAGTAGCGCCGTTCCGGCAGCGTGGTGAGCCACACCGCGTCAACGATGCAGTAGACCGCGAACAGCGCCATGATGACGCTGATGACGTACTTGGGGACGCCCTCCCAGATCCGGGTGTTGGATTCCCGGTCATACTTGCGCATGACCGCTTCCACGTCCGCCGCTGTGCCATAAGAAACGTCCACCGTCTCCGGGGCGGCAGCCGCTTCCGGTGGGATATTCTTTTCTTTTTTGAGATCGCTCATGGGTAGTCCCTCTCTTTCGTGAGATTTTACGGAGTCTGAACAGCTCCAGAGACGAAGGAACTACGGCAGAGAGAGCCTGCCGTAGTTTCCGTTCGCCCGTGTTTGCGCGCCCGCGGTGGGCGGCGCGTTCTTATTTGGTGGGGACTTCGATGCCCTTTTCGGCGAAGTACCGGGCGGCGCCGGGATGATAGGGGATATTGGTGATGGACGCGGCGAATTCCAGATCCAGCTCATTGCCCTTGTCGTGGGCCGCGGCGATGGTGTCGGTATTCTCAAAAATGGTGGAGACGAAGTTGTACACGTCATCCTCGCTCACATCGTCCCGGGCGATGACCACGGCGGCGATGGCCACGGTGGTGCAGTCGGCGTCGGTGCCGTAGACATCCGCGGCGATGACATTTTCAGAGTAGTAGGGGGAGCTCTCCTGGAGGATGGCGATATGCTCGGCGTCCAGGCCCACCAGGTACACGTCCTGGGTGGTGGCCAAGGTGGTCACGGCCACGGTGGGGGCGCCGGCCACCACGAAGGCGGCGTCGATCTTGCCGTCCTGGAGGGCGTCCACGCTGTCGCCAAAGCTCTGGAAGGTGGGCGTGATGTCCGCCTCGGTGAGGCCATAGGCACCCAGGACATCCAGGGCGTTATAGTACACGCCGGAGCCGGAAGAACCGATGGAGACGCGCTTGCCGGCCAGATCGGCCACGCTCTTGATCTCGGGATCCAGGGTGACGATCTGGACCTGCTCCATGTAGAGAGCGGCCACGGTGGAGAAACCGGTCACAGGCATGCCCTCAAAGAGGCGCTCGCCGTTGTAGGCATAGCTCATCACGTCAGACTGGACAAAACCCATCTGGGCGGTGTTCATGTCCATCTGCTCAATGTTGTCCTGGGAGCCGTTGCTCACCACGGCGGTGACTTTGGTACCGGTGCTGCTGGTGACGGACTGGGCCAGGACGCTGCCGAAACCGTAGTAGGTGCCCTGGTCGCCGCCGGTGACGAATTTCAGCTCCACACCGCTGCCGGTGGGGGCATTCGTAGCGGGGGCGTCTGTGGCAGGAGCATCCGTGGCAGGAGCATCCGTGGCGGGAGCTTCGGTGTTGGTGGTGCCGCTGCAGGCGCACAGGGCGAAGGCCATGACCAGAGCCAGAATGAGCGCAAGGGACCGTCTCATCTTCATATTGTGTTCCTCCTTTAAGATTTTTGCATGCCGTATGGAGCGCCGTATGCCGCCGGAAGGGCAAAATGAAATGTCGCAGAAAAACAATTTCAATACAATCATACAGCGATACAGCAATACCGAGTAGTATTTGACATTATATTGGATATGCTCCCAAAAGTCAATTCCTGTCCCGGGAATTGTGGACAAAAAATACACCGGTGTCCCTCGTAGAGTGGACACCGGTGCAAGTTTTTGGATGCAAAACTTGCAAAAATGCGAGTTCACGGAGCTTTTGCACAGCAAAAATGAATCTATGCTCGCTGGGCTCGGGCCGGCCTGCTGTGCACCAGGTTCTGCGGCGGGATCAGTCCGCCAGGATTTCCAGGGGTGCGTGGATGTTGGTAAGGGTGAGGTCCTGGTGGAGGCCGCCGGCCTCCCCGTCCCGGGTCCATGCCACGCTCTCCTGGAACGTGAAGCGCACCTTCTGGCTCTGGAGCACCGTGACGTGGGCGTTGTCATAGCTCTTGGAAAGAATGGAAGAGACGATGTTCGTCATGTCCGAGATGTCCGCCGGATTGCGCACCAGGATCACCTCGAACTTGCCGTCCCCCAGCTTCACGGCGCTTTCCGAAAGGCGGACCAGCCCGGCCACAGAAGTGGAGTTGGTCACCCCGCCGAAGCACAGGTCCAGCTCCAGCACGCCCCCATCGTGCTCCACCCGGGTCATGTGGTGGCTCAGGCGGGGGAGCTGGGCCATGCCCTGGAGGAGATAGGCCAGGTGTCCCAGAGCGTGCTTCACGTCCTGGGGCGTCTCATAGCTCACCTCGGTGAAGGCGCCGAAGGCGGCGATATAGCTGAAATATTCCTCCTGGCCGAAGCGGCCCACGTCATAGGGGACGGGGCGGCCATGAAGGATGGTCTGCACCGCCCGGGCCGGGTTCCGGCTCAGGCGCAGCGTGGTGGCCACGTCGTTTGCCGTGCCTGCGGGGATATAGCCCAGGCGGGGCCGCCGGGGCAGGTCCATAAGCCCGGCCATCACGTCCGAAAGGGTGCCGTCGCCCCCCAGACAGACCAGCAGGGGGTAGTCCCCTCCCAATTCCCGGGCCAGTTCCCGGGCCTGGCCGGGATATTCCGTAAAGCAGACGGTGGGCTGGTAACCGCCCCGGTACAGGCCCAGTGTGATCTCCCCCAGGGCGGAGCGGTAGGTGCTGTGCCCCGCAACAGGGTTGACCAGCAGCAGTACTGGCGTTTTCATGGTCGGACATCCTCGCTTTCAGAAAAAACGCCGGGGCGGTGTTTCCACAGCGCCCGGCAAAAACTTAACGATCTTTGTATATCCGCCGGCCAGCGGTATGCCTCCGGGCCGGTGTGCCGGAGGAGGCACCCCGGCCTTATGTTCTGCACACCATAGTATCCGATTCCCCGGCCCTTGTCAAGCCAGAAGCAGGGGCTGGAGCTGCCGCCCCTCCAGCGCCGCGGCCACGGCGTCCCCCAGACGGGTGAAATCCGCCACCAGGCTGCAGGGCTTTTTCAGGGGATCGTCCTGGCGGAAGGGCACAAAGTAGTAGTGTTTCCGGCTGAGCAGCGTCCCCAGGTTGGGGGCCGCGGCGGCCAGACCGTCGTTGGTGGACACTGCCACGATCACCGGCCGGCCGTTTCGAAGGTGGGCCTTGGCCGCCAGGGTGACCGTGCTGTCGGCGATGCCGTGGGCCAGCTTGGCCAGGGTATTCCCCGTGCAGGGCACGATGAGCAGCGCGTCCAGGAGCTTTTTCGGCCCGATGGGCTCCGCCTCCCCGATGGTGGTGATGGCTGTCCGGCCACAGATGGCCTCCAGGGTGTTCCGGTGCGCCTCCGCCGTGCCGAAGCGGCTGTCTGTGGCGGCGGCGTTTTCCGAGAGTATGGGGACCAGGGTAAAGCGCGCCGCGAGCTCCGGCAGCGCCGCGAAGACCTGGCTGTAGGTACAATAGGACCCGCACATCGCAAGGCCCAAAACCGGCTTATCCATCTTCCCCCTCCTTGATGATGTTGTAAATGGTGTCCCGGATGATGGCCCCGGCGCTCACCGGCGCCACCTTTCCGGGCAGGCTCAGCGCCCACACCGCCCGGACCCCCAGGCGGGAGGCCGCGGGAAAGTCCGTGCCCCCGGGCCGGGACGCCAGATCCAGGCACAGCGCGTCGGTCTTCAGCTCCCGGAGGCGGTTTTCGCCCAGGACCAGGGCGGGTACGGTGTTGACCACCACGTCAAAGTCCCCCAGCCGGCCCTCCAGATGCCGGGTGTCCAGGGCCCGGTAGCCCAGGGCCCGGCACCAGGCCATATCCCCGCAGCTCCGGGAGGATACGCTCACCCGTGCCCCCAGGCCCCGGAGCCGGTGGGCCAACAGCCGCCCAATCCGGCCAAAGCCCACCACCAGCACCTCCGCGTCCCACAGTGTGATGGCGGTGTCCTGGATCATCAGCCCCAGGGCCCCCTCCACTGTGGCCACGGCGTTGCGCACCGCCAGCTCTTCCCGGCGGAAATAGTCGTGGATCTGCAAGCCAAAGCTCTCCGCCAGATCCAGCGTCTCCGGATCCGCCATGCCCGCGCACAAAAGCTGCCCCGGGTCCACGGCGGCAAACACACGTTCCAGGCTCAGCTCCTGGGCCGACAACGGCGTATGGAGCATCCCCGGCCCGCCCCGTACCGGCAGGGGCAGCACCACGCAGTCCGCCCCATCCACCGCCGCCTCCACTGTCTCCTGCTGGCGCAGGGCCGCGGCCTCCGGGGCTTTGTCCAGGGCGAAGCAGCGCACCTCGTGGCCGTCCGCCGTCAGCAGATGACACATCCGGGCGATGCGGGCGTCCCCGCCCAATACCGCAAATTCCATGTTCTTACCTCCCCAATGAGCGGATGGTTTCTCCCCATCCTATGGCGCCGGCCGGGGATTTGACACGGTGGAGAGGGGTGAGTATCGAAAAACATGATGCATAAGTGTATATCGAGAAAAGCGATTGCATTCCCTGCGAGCGCTGTCTTATAATTAGGATAACGTTCCGCGCCTCTGGCAGGGCACGCAAAGCGGAACGTGAGAGAACAGCAAAAAGAGAGACAGGAGTGAGATTCCCAATATGGAAAATCGGTTTCGTGAAAAGCTGCCGCTGATCATCGGCGGCGGCATTGTGGGCATCATCGCTGTGGTGCTGGTGGTGCTGGGGAACCCGGCCAACATGGGCTTTTGCATCGCCTGCTTCATCCGGGATATCGCCGGCGCCGTGGGGCTGCACCGGGCGGCCAACGTCCAGTATGTCCGGCCGGAGATCATCGGCCTGGTGCTGGGCAGCTGCATCCTGGCCCTGGGCCGGAAAGAGTTCTCCCCCCGTGGGGGCAGCTCCCCGGTGCTGCGCTTTGTGCTGGCCTTCGGCGTGATGGTGGGGGCTCTGGTGTTCCTGGGCTGCCCCCTGCGGATGGTCCTGCGCCTGGGCGGCGGTGACCTGAACGCCCTGGTGGGCTTGGTGGGCTTCATTGCGGGCATCCTGGTGGGTGTGGTGTTTCTCAAGAAGGGCTTCACCCTGGGCCGTACCCACAAGCTCTCCGCCGCGGAGGGCGTTGTCCTGCCGGTGGTGAACATCGGGCTGCTGGTGCTCCTTGTGGCGGCGCCCGCCCTGCTTCTGTTCAGCACAGAGGGGCCCGGCTCCATGCGCGCGCCGGTAATCGCGGCCCTCATCGCCGGGCTGGTGGTGGGCGCCATCGCCCAGCGGACCCGCCTGTGCATGGTGGGCGGCCTGCGGGACGTGTTCCTGTTCAAGGACTGGACCCTGGTCAGCGGCTTTATCGCCATCTTTGCTTTTGCCCTCATCGGCAACGCCGTGACGGGCAAGTTCACCCTGGGCTTTGCCGGCCAGCCCGTGGCCCACACCGATGGGGTGTGGAACTTCCTGGGCATGACGGCTGTGGGCCTGGGAAGCGTGATGCTGGGCGGCTGCCCCCTGCGCCAGCTCATTTTGGCCGGAGAGGGCAACAGCGACTCCGCCATGGCCGTGCTGGGTATGCTGGTGGGCGCGGCGTTCTGCCACAATTTCGGCCTGGCTTCCTCCACAGAGGGCGCTACCCTCAACGGTAAGGTGGCCGTGGTCATCGTGCTGGTGGTCATGCTGGTGATCGCCGGGGTGCAGACCCGGCGGCAGAAGGCGTAAGGAAAGGAGGACCTTGAGTCTATGGAACGCATCGTTGTGGACGCCCGGGGCCGGAGCTGCCCCGAGCCTGTGATCCTCACCAAGAACGCCCTGGAACAGAAGGCTGCGGGTTATGAGATCCTGGTGGACAACCGCACCGCCCTGGGGAATGTCTCCCGTTTTCTCACCCATGCGGGAAAGACTGTGAAGGTGGAGGAACAGGGCGAGGACTTCCGCATCCTGGCGGAATAACATCGTTTTCTCTCTTGTCACGGGGCTCGACGCAGCCTTCTCCAGCTGCGTCGAGCCCATCTCTTGTGTTTTGCCTTTGGCAAAAATGACGGCACATCGATCCGGCCACGGGAGCGGGACGTGGTGGAAAGGAGAAGCGCTATGGCGGAATACATTGCAACCTTTTTCTCCCACTATGGGGCCACGGCCTTTGCCCGGGAGCTTCGGAACCGGGGGATCGCCTCCCGGACCATGCCGGTGCCCCGGCATCTGAGCTCCTCCTGCGGGAGCTGCGTGGCCTTTTCTGCGGAGGAGCCTCTGGCCTTCCTGACCCCGGAGGTGGAGGCCGTCTATGCCTCGGACGGGGTCCGCGTCTGGCACGCCGACGAGGCATAGCGGGTGAATATGCACAGCGGCCCCGGAGACGGATGTCTCCGGGGCCGCTGACTGTCTTTTGATCTTTGGACCGCCGCTTTTTCCAGGGGGTCAATCCCCCTCCAGAAGCAGGAGCGCGTCCGGGGGGAATTCCACCCAGAGCGTTTCAGGCGTACAGAGCGCGGCCCAGCCGCCCTGCTCCAGCGCCAGAAGGAGCCGGGCGTCCTGGGCGTTTCCGGCGGGAAGGAGGACGACCGTCTCCCCGCTGAGTTCCTCCAGGACCCGCTCCACGCGGCATTCCGCCCGGTTGGGGCCGGGACCGGAAGCCGGGCGCAATGCCCCCTCGGGGATGCCCACATGGGTCAGGCCCTCCGGCAAGGGCCGCCCTGGGATCAGGCGCACGCCCCAGTCCAGGGCTTCCACGCTGCCGTCCCCGTTGGCCGCGGCCCGGGAGATGTTCCGGCAGCCGCTCAGGAGACAGGCGCTCCTGGTCCGGGGCCGCTGGAACAGCTCCCCCACCGGCTGTACCACCTGGCTTTTGCCCCGGCTCAGGACGCAGGCCTGGGGACAGAGGCGGCGGACCTCCTCCCGGCTGTGGGTGACGAAGAGCACCGGCCCGGAAAAATCCTCCAGGGTTTGGGAGAGCTCCATTTCCACCTGCCATTTGAGATAGCTGTCCAGGGCGGAAAAGGGCTCGTCCAAGAGCAGCGCCTCCGGCTCGCTGGCCAGAATCCGGGCCAGCGCCACCCGCTGTTGCTGGCCGCCGGAGAGCTGCCGGGGGTATTTCCCCTGGACGTCCTCCAGATAGAGGGCGTGAATGAGTTTTTCTGCTGTAGCCTTTTGCTGCTTCCGGTTCCGTACACCCACGGCGATGTTATGTTCCACGGTCATGTTGGGGAAGAGGGCATAGTTCTGGAAAAGATAGCCCACATGGCGCTCCTGAGGAGAGAGGTTGACGCCCTTCTCCCGGTCAAAGAGAGTCCGGCCGTTCAAGACGATGCGCCCGGCGTCCGGGGTTTCGATCCCGGCGATGCACCGGAGCGTGACGCTCTTACCGCAGCCCGAAGCGCCCAGAAGCCCGGTCACCACGCCGTCCGGGGCAGAAAAGGCCACATCCAGCTTAAAACTGCCGAAGCTTTTCTTCAGCTCCACTTCCAGGGACATCTAACGCGCCTCCTCCGCCGCGGCCCGGCGGGGCCTCCGGTCCTTTTTTTCCAGCATATTCACCGCCAGCAGCACCGCCGTGGAAATGGCCAGGTTCACCAGTACCCAGCGCATGGCCCCGGCGTCGTCCCCGGTGCGCCAGAGCTGGTAGACCGTGGTGGAGATGGTGGCGGTCCTGCCGGGGGTGTAGCCCGCGATCATGGCCGTGGCGCCGTATTCCCCCAGGGCCCGGGCAAAGGCCAGCACCGTGCCGGCGATGATGCCCTGTTTGCAGTAGGGCATGCGTACCCGCCAGAAGATCCAGGAATTGGACCGGCCCAGAGTCTGCGCGGCGTAAGCCAAAGTCATGTCAAAGGACTCAAAAGCGCCTCGAGCGGTACGGTACATCAAGGGGAAAGCCACCACCGCCGAGGCGAATATGGCGCTGTACCACACCATGGTCAGGCGCAGGTCGAACATCTCCAGCATCCACAGTCCAATGGGACGCCTGGGCCCCAGAATGCGCAGGAGAAAATAACCTACCACCGTGGGGGGCAGCACCAGGGGCAGCGTGAGGATCACATCCAGAATTCCCTTGACAACCCGGGGCAGCCGAGCCACATAGTAGGCGGCCAGGATACCCAGGAAGAAGATCAGTACGGTGGAGACGGCAGCAATGCGCAGGGAATTGAACAGCGGATACCAATCCAAGGGACTTCCCCCCTTTTTGCAAAGATTCTGTAACGATGCAAACCCTTTCTCAGAAGATGGACCGGCGAAGGTCGGGGGGGAGACCCCGGCCCCGCCGGCCCAAATGGAGAATGGAGAGGAGCAATTTTACGCGGGGAGAAGGGTTCCCTTCTCCTCTCGCGGGATGCGCGTGGGATTTCCCGCATGGAGCGGGATATCCTGCACAGCGCGAAAATGCGGTTTTCTTTGCGGGAAAAGGCGTTCCCTTTTCCCGCAGGCTCAGTTTACTGGATCACCGTGAAGCCCACGCCCTCCAAGATGGCGATGGCGTCCGCGTCCGTGTGGAGGTAATCCAGGAAGGCCTGGGCGGCGGCCTGGGCGGCCTCGCCGCTGCTGCTCTTCATGACGGCGGCGGGATAGATGACCTGGCTGCACATGTCGGCGGTGGCCTCGTCCACTACGGTGAGCTCATAGGTGAAAGCGTCCGTGGCGTAGATGATGCCGCAGTCCACGGCGCCCTCCTTCACCTGGTTGGC
>CALWOS010000042.1 GCA_944383185.1 uncultured Oscillospiraceae bacterium | reverse complement strand
TACTTCCGAAACCGCTTCCAGGCCCGGTAGAGAAATTCCCCGGAGTAGTAGAATTTGAAGAACAGATATGCCTCGTCAATGAATACCCAGGTGTATTTGCCCTTTTTGCGGTTCTCCATCACCCGGTTTTGAATGGCCTCCAGGGTGACGACTAAAGCGGTGGGGCGGAGCTGCTCTCCCATCTCGTAGAGGTCAAGGACGGTGATGCGGTTGTTCATGTCCACATTTCCGGGGTGGGCAAACACATTCAGGCTGCCCTCGGTGATGAGCTCGGCGGCCAGGGCGATCTCCCGAGCCTCCGGGTCTACCTGCTTGAGCACCTCATTCCGCCAGTCGGTGAGCAACGGGGCAGGAGCCTTGCCCCGGCTGTGAAAGTAGTTGTGGTAGACATTGGCGGTACAACGGTCAATGATGGATTTGTGGCTGCCTGTTACCCGGCCCGCCCCCATCTGCTGCTCCAGGATGGTGGTAATCAGTTCAGACTTGACTGCGATAGGACTTTCCCCATCCTCGTAGCCGTCGCCCACCTCCAGGGGATTGATGTGGTGAGGGCTGTGGGGGGAAATTTCAATGACCGTTCCCAACAGGGCCCGGCACAGGTCCCCGTATTCACGCTCGGCGTCAATGATGATAATATCGTCATCCGTGGCAAAAGCCACATTCTCAATGGTGGACTTCATGGCAACGGACTTGCCGGAGCCGGACACGCCCAGGTAGAAGGCGTGAGGGGAGATGAGCCGTTTCCGGTCACAGATGAGCAGGTTTTTGGAAATGGCGTTGACACCGTAAGACAGGCCGCCGGGGTCTTGGATCTCCTGCACCCGGAAGGGCATGAGGACGGCGGCGCTCTCGGTGGTGAGGGTTCGCAGGGCCTTTACCCAGCGCAAGCCGTAGGGCAGGACGGTATTCAAGCCGTCCTCCTGCTGGTAGCGCAGGGTGGAAAACTGGCACAGGTGCTCCCTGCCGATGGACATCAGGGTTTCTGTGTCGGCGTCAAGCTGCTCCAGACTGTCCGCAATATGGACAAGGGTAACGACGGCAAAAATCATCCGCTGGTCTCGCTCGGTGAGGTCGGCCAAAAATTCCTTGGTCTCTCCCCGCAGCTGCTCCAGCTCGTAGGGCACGGAGGCGGTAAAGTTGTTCTTGTCGTTCTGTCTCTGCTGCCATCGTGTGATGTCTGTCTCGATGCCCAAAATCTGGTTCTGCACATCCCGCACGGCCTCGTCGGTGGGAATGGGCAGAATGTCAATAGACAGCATGAGGCTGCGGGAAAAGTCCGACAGGTCGGAGATCATGCTGTCCTTAATATAGCTGGCATAGTCCTTCAAAAAGAGGACACGGCCCACCTTGTCTCCCATCTCGAAGTGACCGGACTTAAAAGCAATCCCGTCCGGGCAGATGAGATCCCGGAAGTCGAGGCCCCGGCGGATGCAGGCGCTCTGGTCAAAGGTGAAGTACGCCTCCTCGCCAGGCCGGAAAAAGTCGTGGAGGATGCGGAGCCGGTCGTGGTTGGAGAGGGCTTTGGCACCGGAGTCCAGGCGTCCGAAGCTCTTGGAGAGGTTGCCGTCCACTCGGCGGAAATAGGCTCGGGTCTCCTCGATCTTTCGCTGGGCGATGGAGAGCGTGATGTATTTCTCCTGGACTAAATTGTTGCTTTCCTCCGCCCGTTGAGTCAAAATCTGGTTGGCCTCCCGGCGGTACTTGTCCAGGCCGTCCCCCCGCTCTTTCAGCAGGATCGTTCGTTGAAAGTCCACCGGATCAAGCCGACGGTTGATGATGGTGATTTTCGCGGCGGCGTCGGTGGGCAGGGCATTGAGGACGCCGCCGTAAGAAAGGAAGATAGACCGCTGCTCCTCCTCGGAGGCGGCGGCGTAGTTGACATCGGCAAAGCGCCAGGTACGGCTGTGCTTGCGGCCCACCAGCCAGATACCGTCCCCATAGATCCGCCGGATAGGGATGGACTGCTGGACGCTGCGTGGGATGGAGAAATGATCGCGCTCGCTCTTGTTGGCGGCCAGAAGGGATTTAATCAAAGTCCTGTTCCCCCTTTCTCCGCAGGAGGTTGTAGTAGAAGTTCTCGGAGGCAAAGGGGCGTCCCCCGGCAAGGAGAAGCTCCGATTTGACAACGGCCCATAGGAATTGTTCCAGGGTCATGCCGTTGTAGTGAAAAAAGCCGGCGAGGGCCACGGGTGCGGCAGCCAGGATACACAGCCAGCTGGCCATGTCCTTGCCGATGGCCGGCCCCAGGCCCAGGTAGAGGCTGGCAGCCAGCCCCACGGCGGCCACAGCACAAAAGAATTGCCGGGCGGTCAACCCGAAAAAGATGGTCTCCTTATGCTTGCGTACTTCTTTCGGAATTTTGATCTCGATAGCAAATCGCCTCACAATCTTGCAAAAATTTGACGAGATTTTTGAAACATGGGATAATATTAATAGGGAAAGTTGCGAAATTTAGAATTACTTGACAAGGGGGATTTTGTATGTCTGAGCTGATCATTCTGCTTGCTCAATTCTTGGGGGCCTTGTTCGCGGTATGCCTGGCCGGAATGGTGTTGGCAAAGCTCCACCTGCTCCCAGCCATCTTGTATGCGATGTTCGTCCAGACGGTATTCCCGGTGTGGGTGGAGACGGAACACATCAAGTACCTGCTGATCCTGGCGGCGTTCCTTTTGTATGCCGTCCTGCGGTGGGTGCTGTGGATTTACCGCTGGCGGCAGGAAGAGCGGGCGGCGCGGGGCTACTTGCTGGCCACGGCCCGTCCCATGTATGAGATCACAGCGGACGGGGAATATATCCCCATCCGCTACGATGACGATTGAGCCGGTGATACAAAGGGAGGACGGGCCTGGGGCTCGTCCTCCCTTATGTTTTGCCCTGGACGGAGGGCCAGTCCACGGTACACTCCACCTCATTCCCCCACACATCCCAGCCGGGCGCCGGGCGGCGTGCAAAGAGTTCTACCCGGGGCAGGTCGCCCATGAGGGCTTCAATGCGCCGCCGGGCCTCCTCCGGCTTTTTGCTGTGTTCCTCGCGGTTGGATATGATGAGCTGGTGGATATTTCGTGCCTGCCGTTTAGGGTGCCCTTTTGTGGCCAGCAGACACAGTTCTGCATTGGCGTGAGTCCAGCTTCCCGGCCCCCAAAAGACGGTGCCCGCTCTGGGGTTCAGTTTGATCCAGACAAAGGCGGTGGTGCGGTAAGTAAAGCCCCATGCCTCCATGACGCCCCACGCCTCGCACAGCTTTGGCAGGGTGATCCAAAGGAACAGAGCGCAGTCCTTGTCCGCCAGCTCCGCCACGGGCAGAGCCATGATGTCCTCGATTGCCATGGTTGGATAGTGACGCTCGGCGGAGTGCCAGCCTCCGTAGCGCCAGGGTGGATCTGCGTAGATAATGCCGT
>CALWOS010000041.1 GCA_944383185.1 uncultured Oscillospiraceae bacterium | reverse complement strand
GATTTCCGCAGGCGATGTACGCTCCATGTATTTACTCCCCTTTCTTCTCTTCCAGCGCGTCCCGGACACCCCACAGGGCCAGCAGGAAGGAAACCGCCAGCGTGGCGGTGCCGGAGGCGGAAACGCTGTCCAAAAAATAGTCCACGATCGCAAGGCCGGCGGCAGTGGCCAGGGTATCCAGGGCCAGATACAGGAAAACGGCAAAGCCCTTCGGGCACTGAAACCGGAAATACAGCACCCTGGGCAGCGCCTCGGCAAAGAGGCTGGCGGGCAGGGAGAGCAGCGCCGCCAGGAGGAAAAACAAAAGGATACTGCCCACGGAACGGTATTGGAAGCCGAAAAACCGCATTACCGCCCCGCCAAAAACAGCGATGGCCGAGATCATGCCCAGGATCAGAACCAGCAAAATCAAAAAGGCCAAACCCTTGGCAAGGTATTTTTCCCAAAAGCGCCGCATTGCGTCACCAAATCCCCATAGACGGGAGGCAAGCTCACTCAAACTCCACCGTGGCGGGGGGTTTGCTGGTGATGTCATAGAGGATGCGGTTGATGCCGGGGACCTCGTTGACGATGCGCACGGAAACCCGGTCCAGGAGGTCATGGGGGATGCGGGCCCAGTCGGCGGTCATGAAATCATCGGTGACCACGGCCCGGAGGGCCAGGGCGTAGTCATAGGTCCTGCCGTCCCCCATGACGCCCACGGAGCGCAGGTTGGTGAGCACGGCGAAGTACTGGCTGAGCTTCTTGTCCTCCCCGGCGGCGGCCATCTCCTCCCGGAAGATGGCGTCCGCCTCCCGGAGGGTGTCCGCCTTTTCCTTGGTGATGTCCCCGATGATGCGGATGGCCAGGCCCGGCCCCGGGAAGGGCTGGCGGGACACCAGATACTCCGGCAGCCCCAGCTCCCGGCCCAGCTGCCGCACCTCGTCCTTAAAAAGGAGGCGCAGCGGCTCGAGAATCTCCTGGAAGTCCACATAGTCGGGCAGGCCGCCCACGTTGTGGTGGCTCTTGATGACGGCGGCCTCCCCGGCGCCGGACTCGATCACGTCCGGGTAGATGGTGCCCTGGGCCAGGAAGTCCACGGCGCCGATCTTTTTGGCCTCCTCCTCAAAGACCCGGATGAACTCCTCCCCGATGATCTTGCGCTTGTGCTCCGGCTCGGTGACCCCTGCCAGCTTCAGCAGGAAGCGGGTCTCGGCATTGACCCGGACGAAATGCAGGTCCCACTTGGCGAAGGCGGCCTCCACCTCATCCCCCTCGTTTTTCCGCATAAGGCCGTGGTCCACAAACACGCAGGTGAGCTGGCTGCCCACCGCCTCGGCCAGGAGGGCGGCGGCCACGGAGGAGTCCACACCGCCGGAGAGGGCCAGGAGGACCTTCCCATCCCCCACCTTTTCCCGGATGGCCCGGATGGCGGTGTGCTTGTAGTCCCCCATGGACCAGTCGCCTTTGGCGCGGCAGATCCCATAGAGGAAATTCCGAATCATGTCCACACCATGCTGGGTATGGCTCACCTCCGGGTGGTACTGGACGCCGTAAAAGCCCCGGGCCTCGTCGGCGATGGCGGCGTTGGGGCAGGCGTCCGTATGGGCGGTGAGGGCAAAGCCCGCCGGGACCCGGGCCATATAATCCCCATGGCTCATCCAGGAGATCCCCTCCTCCGGCAGGCCCCGGAACAGCTTGCAGGCAGTGTCGTAATAGGTGCGGGTCTTGCCGTACTCCCGGGCGGTGTCCGCCTGGGCCGGGGTCACCTGGCCGCCCAGGGTGTGGGCCATGAGCTGGCAGCCGTAGCAGATGCCCAGGATGGGCACGCCCAGCTCGAAAACCTCCGGGGAGACCGTGGGCGCGCCGGCTTCATAGACGCTGCCCGGGCCGCCGGTGAAGATGATGCCGATGGGCCGGCTCTGCCGGAGCTTTTCCACCGGCGTGGAGCAGGGCCACACCTCGCAGTACACCCCGCACTCCCGGACCCGCCGGGCAATGAGCTGGTTATACTGGCCGCCGAAGTCCAAAACCACAACCAATTCATTCATATTCCATATCCTCCTTGGGGACAATAGCCCTTGAGGGAGGTGATCCCCTTTGGCTATCATCCTGATTCGCACGGTGATATTGTTTTTCTCTCTTCTGCTGACCATGCGCCTGCTGGGGAAGCGGCAGCTGGGCGAGCTGGAGCTCTCTGAGCTGGTGGTGGGCGTGGTGGTGGCAGACCTGGCGTCCAACCCCCTCCAGGACATCGGCATCCCCCTGCTCAACGGTCTGGTGCCCATTGTGGTGCTTTTTTGCTGCGAGCTGCTGATCTCCGGGCTTTCCCTGCGGCATATCCGGCTCCGGGAACTCATCTATGGGCGGCCCAGCATCCTCATCCGAAACGGAAGCATCTGTCAAGCCGCCATGGCGAAAAACCGCTTTACCCTGGACGAGCTCACCGAAGAGCTCCGGAGCCAGGGCTATCTGGACATCAGCAAGATCAAATACGCCATCCTGGAGAATAACGGCCAGCTCAGCGTCCTGCCCTTTCCCGGGGAACAGCCCGCCACGGCGGCGCAGCTGGGCATCACCGTGGAGGATCCGGGGATGCCGGTGATCCTTATCAGCGACGGCAGGGTCCTGGAGCGGAATCTCCAGCGCGTCGGGCGGGACACCGTCTGGCTTCAGAAGGAGCTGTCCGCCCGGGGCGTCCAGGACCCCCGTGAGGTCTATCTCTTTACCCTGGACACCCTGGGGCGCATTTACTATGCGGGGAGGGAGCGAACTTGAAAAAAAGCGTAATTGCACTGGTGATATTGCTGCTGTTGGCGGCGGGGGCCTGGGGCAATCTCTGGTATCTGGAGCGCTTCCTGGGCGGGCTGGAAAGCCAGATCCTGGCCTCCCAGGAAACGGAGAACCGGGAGGAGGCCATCGCGCTGCTCCGGCAGTCCCTGGACCAATGGAATGCCGCGGCGGGCTATACCCATGTGGTGCTGCGCCACAGCGACGTGGACAACACCACCGACGCCTATTACAGTCTGCTCCAACAGCTCAGCGACCGGGAAACAGACCCGCAGCCCAGCTACGAGCATCTGCTGGACCAG
>CALWOS010000040.1 GCA_944383185.1 uncultured Oscillospiraceae bacterium | reverse complement strand
AGAGCTTGCCAGGCAGGCTTTCTGCCAGCATGGGCTTTCACCTCGCTTTCCGCTTGAAAAGGTAGATCCGTCAGGCGGCCTCCAGGCCGCTGATCTGAGCGTAGAGCTTGCATTCGCCCACATAGATGACCATGCTGTGGCCGATGGCGTAGCGGGTGCCGTTGATGATGACGCCGTTGTCTGAGAGCGTGGCGTTCACCTCCGCGGTAATGGTTACGGAGGCACAGTCCGGACGGTGGAGGGCCACAGTCTCCCCCAGCTCATTCACTTCGTAGGAGCAGGCCTCGTCCAGTGTGAAGTCTGTTACGGTGCCCATGCTGTTATTTTCCGTGCTGTCCAGGACGTTGACGCCGACCTCCAGTTCGTCGGCCACATAATTGGGAACTTCTTCGTCGGTGAAGCTGATATACACTGTCTGGGTGTTCACTACGCCGGTGTCATCCCGGATCAGAAAACGATACCCCAAAAAGCCGACTACGGCCACCAGGACGATGACAATCAGGAGATCGATGAGGTTGACCTTGCCGAAGAGCTTTCCGTTTTTGTCGATCATGTTTTTTACCTCGCTGTTTTTAAAAATAAGTGTGGTATACGTCCAGAGCTAGCTTGTTCAGGTCAAAGCGCCTTGCCACTTTCTCTGTGGCGGCGGCGCTCAGCCGGGCGCGGAGCTCCGGGTCATCCATGTATGCCTGTATTGCGCCGGCGAAGGCGTCCGCATCTCCATAGGGCACCACCGTACCGCAGACCCCATCGGTCTCCGCCAGGTCCCTGTTGCCTCCCACGTCTGTGACCACCAAGGGCAGCGCGGCGTTCATGGCCTCGAGGATTGCAAAACTCAGCGCCTCGTTGCAGGAGGAGGAGCACAGGTAAAGCTGGGAGGAGGCCAGGATCTCCGGCACATCACGCCGGTACCCCAAAAGGCGGATCTCCTCCGTGAGGCCGGCGGCGGAAATCTGGCTGCGGATGGCGTCCATCAGCGGTCCATCCCCGGCCACGGCGCAGCAGAAGGGCCGGCTTGTCCGTTCTTTCAGGCGGCCGAGGGCCCGCACCAGGAAATCCAGGCCCTTTTCCGGGTCAAACCGGGCGAGTATGGCCATGAGAAATACGTCATCCCCCAGGCCAAGCTCCCGGCGCAGCGCCGTGGAGCGCCGGGGATGCGGGTCGGGCTCGATGCCGTTGTAGATCACGGTGATTTTCTCCGGGCAGCAGCCGTTGGCAATGAGCACATCCCGCCCCTCCTGGCACACGGCGATCACTGCGTGGTTTCGAGGGGTGAAACGGCGGTAGAGCATCCTCCAAAGCCGGCCGCAGCGCTGGGTGAAATGGTTGGTGAACACCACCCGGATGTTTTTGTTATAGCGCATGGCCAGTATGGCCAGGATGTTTTCCCGGGAACACTGGGCGTGGATGACTTCGATGCCGTTTTCCCGGCAGTAATCCGCCAGCGTCCTCGCGGCCCGGAGGGCGCAGCGCCACTCCAGTTCCACCCGCAGGCTGGGCACGCCGGCGGCGGCCATCTTGTCCGCCAGCTCTCCGTGGAGATTGTAAGCGAAGTAGCACTCCGCCCCTGCCGCGGGCAGGAGCCGCACCAGGTTTTCCACATACTTCTCCATGCCGGCTTTTCCTGCATAATTGATGAGATACAGCACTTTCAAGGGGGAAAACACCTCCTTTGCATTCAGCTTACTATACTACAAGGGAGGTAAATGCGTCAAGACTGCCGCAGGACGCGCCTTGACACGGCGGAAATGGGAGGAGGATTTTACACAAATTTTACTTGTTCCCATCTGCAGGAGGGGGATATACTGAAGTATAAATGTAAATATAACGCTTTTGCATCAAAGCTCCATCCTGATGATTGCAGTACGACGATAGGAGAGACGGCGCCGCATGGACATCTTTTCCGTTTTCAAGTTCCTGGGGGGCGTGGCCCTGTTTTTATACGGGATGAATATCATGGGCAGCGCGCTGGAAAAGCAGGCCGGAGGCCGCTTCCGCCAGGTGCTGGAGAAGATCACCTCCAACCCGGTAAAAGGCGTGCTTCTCGGCACGCTGGTCACCGGCATCATCCAGAGCAGCTCCGCCACCACGGTGATGGTGGTGGGTTTTGTGAACTCCGGTATCCTGACGCTGGAAAACTCCGTGGGCGTCATCATGGGCGCCAACATCGGAACGGCGGTCACCGCCTGGATCCTGAGCCTCACCGGGCTGCAGGGGGAGAGCTTCCTGGTGCAGATCTGCAACCCCGCCAACTTCTCGCCCATTCTAGCAGTCATCGGCATTGTGATCATCATGGGCTCCAAGAGCGAGAGGAAGCGGGACATCGCCACGGTGCTCCTGGGCTTCGCGGTGCTCATGTACGGCATGGAAGTCATGTCCGCCATGGTTGCCCCGCTGTCGGACAACGAAGCTTTCACCAGCATCCTCACCATGTTCCAGAATCCTGTTTTCGGCGTCCTGGCAGGGGCGGTGGTCACGGGGATTATCCAGTCCTCCTCCGCATCCGTAGGCATTCTCCAGGCCATGTCCGCCACGGGGAGCATCACCGTGGCCTCCGCCGTGCCCATCGTTATGGGACAAAATATCGGCACCTGTGTCACCGCGCTGATCTCTTCCGTGGGGACCAACGCCAACGCCCGCCGGGCAGCCATGGTCCATCTGTACTTCAACGTCATCGGCGTGGCTGTGTTCCTGAGCCTCTTTTATCTTGCCGACAGCGTGGTTCATTTCTCTTTCATGGGGGACGCGGCAACCCCGGTGAGCATCGCTGTGATCCACACAGTATTCAAGATTGTCAATACCTGTTTCTTCCTGCCCTTCTACAAACTTTTGGTACGCCTGGCCAAACTCAGCGTCAAGGACGACCCGGGAGAGGAAAAGTTCAGCATGCTGGATGAGCGCTTCCTCAATACGCCCGCTGTGGCCATTGACTGTTGCCGGGAGCTTACCCACAGTATGGCCATCCTCAGCCGGGACTCCCTTTTTTCCGCCATGGAACTGACCCACCATTTTGACGAGCACGCAGCCCAGAAGATCCTGGTGGATGAAGATACTGTGGACCGGTATGAGGACAAGCTGAGCACCTATATGGTCAAGCTCTCTTCCCGGCCTTTGGGAGACAGCGAGGGCTTGGAACTGGGGCGGCTGCTCCACTGCGTCGGAGATCTGGAACGCATCAGCGACCACGCGATCAATATCGCGGAGACCGCCCGGGAGATCGAGCAGAAGAATCTGTCCTTTTCCGGCCCCGCCCGGGAGGAGATGGACGTGATGTTCCAGGCCGTTCAGGAGATCGTCACATTGACGGTGGATTCTCTTCTGAAAAACGACTGTGCGCTGGCCAAACATGTGGAGCCGCTGGAAGAGGTGGTGGACCTGCTCAACCGGGAGCTGAAAGCCCGGCACATCGCCCGGCTCCAGCGGGGAGAGTGCACCACTATGCTGGGCTTTGTGTTCTCCGACCTGATCACCAACTTCGAGCGCGTGGCGGATCATTGCTCCAACATTGCCCTGTGGATTCTCCAATCCCAGAAATCCGACCAGGGCGCCCATCAGTACATCATTGACCTGAAGAACTCCGATGACCCGGAGTTCCACCGCTATTACCGGGAATACGCGGAAAAATACCGTCTGAACCAGGCCTGAGCCGGCGCAAGGTCCGGAAAAGCCCCGTGCCGGTACAGCCAGAAAAGGCGGTTTCGGCGCGGGCCTTCCGTTTTTTTCCATACTTCTTGTATCAGCGCACGACCTTGTGGTATACTATGATACGTGGATAAACAGCCTATGCATTTTTACCTTACCGCCGTCTGCCCGTCCGGGGCAGAGGAAGGGAGCGCGATATGACCCGAACCAGACTGCGAGACCGCCCCATGCCGGACTATTCCCGGGGGGAGGAAATTGCCAACACTGTCACACATATTGTGGGCGGCGCGATGGGAATTACCGCCACGGCGCTGTGCGTTGTCATGGCGGCCCTCCACCGGAATCCCTGGGCGGTGGTGAGCGGCTCTATCTTCGGCGCCACCATGATCCTGCTCTATACCATGAGCAGCATCTACCACGGCCTGCGCCCTCACCTGTTTGCCAAGCGGGTGTTCCAGGTTCTGGACCACTGCACCATCTATCTGCTCATTGCCGGGACATACACGCCTTTTACCCTCTGTGTGCTCCGGCCCATCTCCCCGGCCCTGGGTTGGACAGTGTTCGGCCTCATCTGGGGCCTGGCGGCCCTGGGCATGACCCTCACGGGCATTGACCTTCACCGGTTTCAGCGCTTTGCCATGGTCTGCTACCTGGGTATGGGCTGGCTCTGCCTGTTCACGCTCAAGCCCTTGGTCCAGGCTCTGGGCGCGGGAGGGACGGCCCTGCTGGCCTCCGGCGGCGTGGCCTATACCCTGGGCGCCGTCCTCTACCTTCTGGGACGGAAGCGGCGGTATTTCCACAGTGTGTTCCACGCCTTTGTGCTCCTGGGGAGTTTGCTGCACTTTTTGTGCATCCTCTTTTATGTGATGTGACCTTTGCCCCGACGGCGGAGTACCTCCGCCGCCGGGCTTTTTCCTGGCCTTGCCTTTCCCGGAAGTCTCTGCTATAATAACAAAATAAATCCAAGGATAGGGAAGGGGGCACGGCATGTCCATCCTGCGCAATATCTGGCACAACCTGGACTGGACCATACTTTACAGCGTGATCCCCGCCCTGCTGTGCATTACCATCCATGAGGTGAGCCATGGGCTCATGGCCCTGCGCCTGGGGGACGACACAGCGAAGCTCCAGGGCCGACTCACCCTCAACCCCCTGAAACACATTGACCCCTTTGGCCTTGTTATGATGATCCTGTTCCGCTTCGGATGGGCAAAGCCCGTCCCGGTGAACATGTACCGCTTCCGCAACCCCAAGAAGGGGATGGCCATCACCGCCCTGGCGGGGCCCGCGTCCAACCTGGTGCTGTCTGCCCTGGCGCTGTTCCTCTATGGGCTGCTGTACCTGCCCCTACTGGGCACGGCTGCCCTGGAGCCGGTGAGCCAGCTCCTGCAGATCACCGCCTATCTGAGCCTGAACCTTGCGATGTTCAACCTCATTCCCATCCCGCCCCTGGACGGCAGCAAGGTGCTCTTTGCCCTGATCCCGGACCGGAGCTATATGAAACTCATGCGCTATGAGCGCTACGGCATGCTGCTCCTGCTCCTGATTGTCTCCACGGACCTCGTAGGCCGGCCCTTGAACCAGATCACCTCCGCCCTATATAGCGCCTTTTTCCACATTGCCCAGTGGGGCCTGGATCTGGCGTCCATATTTGCCTGAGGAGAGCGCGGCATGGAACCAACCTACTATTTGGAAGGCATTGTCCGCAATCAGGAGGAGATGGAGGACTTTGAAGGCCCTCTGAACCTGATCCTCCAGCTGCTCTCCAAAAATAAGATCGAGATCCGGGATCTCCGCATTTCGGACATTCTGGACCAGTACCTGGCCCAGCTGGGGCAGATGCAGGAGATGGACCTGGAAGTGGCCAGCGAGTTTGTGCAGATGGCCTCCTACCTTCTCTATATCAAGACCAAGACCCTTCTCTCCGGGGAAGAGGAAGTTTCCGAACTGGATCAGCTCATGACCAGCCTGGAGCAGCTCCGCTTCCGGGACAGCTACGCCGCCATCCGGGCGGTAGTCCCGGAGCTGCAGCGCGCGGCGGAGCGGGGGCTTCTCCTGTTCTCCAGCCCAGGGGAGCCCCAACCCCGCTATGGGGCCTATGACTACCGCCACACCTGCGGGGAGCTTCTCGCGGCACTGCTGAGCCTCCAAGGCCGCGCCGCCGCGGCCCAGACGCCGGATCCCCAGCCCCGCCCTCTGGTGCCGCGCCCCATTGTCTACGGCGTCCGGGAGAAGAGCCGCCAGATCCTGGACCGGCTCCGGAGCCGGGGGGCCATGCGCCTGGAGGACCTGTACGCCTTGTGCCGTGGCCGGTCCGAACTGGTCGCCACCTTCCTGTCTGTGTTGGAGCTGTGCAGCCTGGGCAGCCTGCGCCTGAGCGCCGGGGAAGGAGACAGCCTCCTGGTAAGCTTTGCCGGCGGCGACACAGAGACGATCCTGCGAGAAATTTCGGAGTAAGATGGATGGATACGATAGATACTAAAGACGCCAGGGAGGAAGGCTCCCGGCTTTCCCAGCCCGCCCCTCTGGAGGGGGACGAGCTCTCCGCCGCCATTGAGGCGGTGCTCTTTGCCTCCGGGGATCCGGTGCCGGCAAAGCGCATTGCCCAGGTTTTGGGCGTGGGAGAGGAGGAGGTGCTCCGCAGCGCCAAAGCCCTGGGGGACGCATACAGCTTCCACCGCCGGGGCATTCGCCTGGTGCGCCTGGAGGACAGTCTTCAGCTTTGCAGCGCGCCGGAATTTGCCCAGGCCATCACCAGGACCATGGAACAGCGCCGCCCACCCCGCTTGTCCCAGGCGGCCATGGAGGTGCTGGCCATTGTGGCCTATTACCAGCCTGTGACCCGCAGTTATATCGAGCAGGTACGTGGCGTGGACAGCTCTTACACCGTAGGTCTGCTCACGGAGCGGGAGCTCATCGAACCCTGCGGAAAGCTGGATGTCCCTGGCCGGCCCACGCTGTACCGCACCGGCAGCCTGTTTCTCCGCACTCTGGGCCTGCAGAGCCTGGAAGAGCTGCCGCCCCTGCCGGATCTGCATACGGACGAGGGCGTGGAGCAGCTCCAAAGCGCCATTCAGGCGTTGAAGGAAGCGGAATCCGGCCAGATGCTCATGGCCCCCTCTGGAGAGCTCCTGGATACGGGCGTAGCGGGGAACTGAGCGCAAATACGAGGAAAGGGTGGGGAAGGTGCTGATCGCCTGCCTGATCATACTGTTCCTGCTGGCGGCGCTGTTGCTCCTGCCCCTAGGGATAGATGCCGAATACCACGCCGGGCAAACCCGGGTGAAAGGCAAACTGGGCCCTGTGTCGCTGCCGGTGTTCACCTATCCCCGGGACGCGGACGCCCCGCCCCGGAAGAAAAAAAAGAAGGAAAAACGGCCAAAGCCGGGAAAGCCCGGGGCGGAAACCGCGGAGGAGGCGGAAGAAAAGCCGGATTGGGAGCGGTGGAAGGCGCTTTTGGATATGGGCCTGCGGGCCCTTGGGCGCTTCCGCCGGAAACTGACTGTGGAATTTTTCCAGCTCCACATGCTGATCTCCGAGCCGGACCCCTGCCGCACCGCCCTGGCCTATGGGGCGGCCTCCGCCGCGGTGGGGACAGTGCTGCCCGCGCTGGAGCAGGCGGTCCATTTCCGGGACAAGGACGTACAGCTCCGTGCGGACTTCGGCGGCGGCGGGACGCTTTTACACATCCGCCTGGTTCTGACCCTTCGGGTGGGCCAGATCCTGGCCATCGCCGCGGCCTTCCTGTGGGAATACCTCTCCTGGAAGCGCCGGCAAACGAAAGCCCAAGCCCCAGCTGGGGAAGAAAGGAACGAGGTGCATGGAAAACAAGATCGGAGATCTGCTTCAGGTGACCATGGGCAAGCTCAAGGACATGGTTGATGTGAACACGGTGGTGGGGGATCCCATCACCACGCCGGACGGCATCACCCTGGTGCCCGTGTCCCGGGTGACCTTCGGCTTTGCCTCCGGCGGCGGGGAGTCCGGAAAGGAGCCCTTTGCCTTCACCGGCGGCAATGGCGCCGGCGCCAAGATTGAGCCTGTGGGCTTCCTGGTGATCAAAAACGGAAACCTCCGCATGATGAACATCACGCCGCCCGCCGTTACGACGGTGGACCGGGTGGTGGAACTGCTGCCCCAGATCATTGACCGTCTGGATGAGTTTCTGGACAAGCAGAAGCAGGAGAAGTCGACCCTTTAGGCGCAGCCGCCCAAATTGCTTTTAGGATTTGACTCCCAGGCCGCTCCGGCATAAGTCCGGCCAAAGCAGGCCATACTAAGCACTACCCAGTAACACGAAGGGTGGTGCTTCTTTATGAGAGGGTTTTTGCGGAGGGCCCTGGCGGCGGTGCTGTGCTGTCTGATGTGGCTTCCCGCTTCGGCGGAGACGGCTGCGCCGGAGGACACAGAGCCGCCGGTTCCGGAGGTGTCCGCCGCTTCCGGCATCCTGGTCCATGCCGAGAGCGGCACGGTTCTCTGGGAGAAGGACGCCCACACGCCCATGCTCATCGCCAGTACAACCAAGCTTATGACCGCTCTGGTTGTACTGGAGCACTGTAACCTGGACGAGACGGTGGAGATCCTCTGGGACGATGTCCAGGTGGAGGGATCGGCCATGTACCTGCGTCCTGGCGAGACCTATACCGTGGAGGAACTCCTTTACGGCTTGCTGCTTGCCTCCGGGAACGATGCGGCCCTGGCCCTGGCCCGGCATACCGCCGGGTCTGTGGAGGACTTTGCCGTGCTGATGAACGAGACTGCCCGGAAGCTGGACATGACGGAGAGCCGCTTTCAAAACCCCCACGGTCTGGACGCGGAGAACCATCATGCCAGCGCCGGGGACCTTGCCAAACTCATGTGCGCGGCCATGGAAAACCCGGATTTTGCCCGGATCTGCGGGACCCATGCGGAGACAGTGCACGGTGTGACTTATGTAAACCACAATAAACTCCTCACTACCTGCGACGGCGTGGTGGCGGGGAAAACCGGCTATACGATAGCCGCCGGGCGCAGCCTGGTGACCTGCTGCGAGCGGGAAGGGATGCGCCTGGTGTGCGTTACCTTGTCCGCGCCGGATGACTGGAACGACCACGCCGCCCTTTATGATTGGGCCTATGGCGTGTATACGGATGACCCCGCGCCCTTTGCCGCGTACCGCTTGGAGATCCCCGTGCTCTCCGGCGTGTCGGAGGCGGTGGAGGCGGCGCCGCGGGAGTACCCCCGGCTGCTGCGGGAAAAATCCGCGGAGCTGTGCCTCCAGGCCCAGGCGCCCCGGTTTGTCTACGCCCCGGTGGAAGCGGGAAGCTATGCCGGAACAGTGACGCTCCTGGCGGACGGTACGGCCCTGGGGGATGCAGAGCTGGAGTTCCGGGATACGGTGGATCTGGATCCGGCGCTGGCCGCCTGGCGTTTTCTGCCGGCGGCGGGGATGAGCCAGCGGCTGCTGCTGGCCTGAAGGAGAGAAGAAAGGGAAACCCATATGGAACAGCGACTGCAAAAGCTCATCTCTGCGGCGGGACTTGCCTCCCGCCGCCAGGCGGAGGCGCTCCTGGCCGCCGGACGCGTCACTGTGAACAGCCGCGTCGCGACGGTAGGGGATAAGGCCGATCCGGAGACGGATGACATCCGTCTGGACGGCCGGCCCCTGGCTTGGCCTCGGGAACATACATATGTGATGCTCCACAAGCCTGTGGGTTATGTCACCACCTGCCGGGACGAGAAAGGCCGGCCCACAGTGCTGGAGCTGGTGTCGGACCTGCAGGCGCGGGTATTTCCTGTGGGGCGGCTGGACCTCAATTCCCAGGGGCTGCTGCTCCTGACAGATGACGGGGAGACGGCAAACTGCCTGCTGCACCCTTCCCACGCGGTGGAAAAAACCTACCGCCTGCGTGTCCGCGGTCTCGCGGGCCATCCGGAGGCCCTGGAACGGCTTCGGGCGCCCATTCGTTTGGAAGAGGGCGTCACTGTACAGGCGGTCTCCGTGATACCCCGGGGGCGCGACGGGCTGGACATTACCATCACCCAGGGGCGCAACCGGCAGGTGCGGCGGATGTGTGCGGCCGCAGGTCTCACGGTACTGCGCCTGTGCCGGATTCAGGAGGGGGAACTCCACTTAGGTACGCTGCCTTTGGGGAAATGGAGGTACCTGCGCCCTGAGGAACTGCGCTTTTTGCAGAAGCTTCGTGCGGAAACTTGCAAAAAACCGGGGTAAGCTCCCCGGTTTTTGTCTTAATAAGGCGATTTGCTAAGTTTTCCTTGCATTTCCCTGGAAAAGTAGTAATATGGTAGAGACTGAAACTGTGCCGGGGGGCTGTTTGCTGCGGCCTGGCTGTGCAAGGGGTTGAACAGGGAATATGGAAAAGGATATTCTCCAGATGATCCGGGAAAACAAGAAGTTTTCCAAGGGCCAGCGGCTCATCGCCGCGTATATCGCGGAAAACTATGACAAGGTGGCCTTTATGACCGCGGGGAAACTGGGCAAAGCCGTGGGCGTGAGCGAATCTACGGTGGTCCGTTTCGCCGCGGAGCTTGGCTACGACGGCTATCCCGGCATGCGCAAAGCGCTTCAGGAGATGATCCGCAACCGGTTGACCTCTGTGCAGCGCATCGAGGTGGCCAAGGATATGCTGGATGACAATAACATCATCCAGTCGGTGTTCCATGCGGATATAGAAAAGCTTCAGAATACCGTGGAGGAAATCGACCGGGCAAAGTTTGACCAGGCGGTGGACGCCATTTTGCAGGCCAGGACTGTGTACATTGTCGGCATGCGCTCTTCCGCAGCTCTGGCCAGCCTGATGGGCTTTTATCTGAACCTGCTGCTGGACAACGTGCGGCTGGTTCACGATACTTCTGTAAATGAGGTGTACGAGCAGATCTTCCGCATCGGTAAGGAGGACGTGTTCATCGGCATCAGTTATCCCCGCTATTCCAGCCGCACCATCAAGGCCATGGAGTTTGCCAAGTCCACAGGGGCCTCGGTCATTGGGCTGACGGACGGGGAGCACAGCCCCTTTGTGGGCGTGGCGGACATCAACCTCTTTGCCAAAAGCGACATGGTCTCTTTCCTGGACTCCCTTGTGGCCCCTATGAGCCTGATCAACGCGCTCATTGTGTCCGTGGGCATCCGCTGCCGGGGGAAGCTGTCGGACACCTTCAAAAGACTGGAGCGGATCTGGTCGGAATACGAGGTCTACGAAAAACTTGAACGCTGAACACATTATTGTCGGCGGCGGCGCCGCGGGAATGATGGCTGCCTGCCGTCTGGCCGGGGAAGGAGGCCGGGTCCTCCTTGTTGAACCCAATGCTGCTCTGGGGCGGAAGCTGCGCATCACCGGCAAAGGGCGCTGCAACCTGACCAACGCCTGCGATATCCGCGCCTTTCTCGCCCATGTGCCCCGGAACGGGAAATTTCTCCACAGCGCCCTTCACGCCCTCTCCCCCCAGGAAACCATGGCTTGGTTCGAGGGCCTGGGCGTTGCCCTGAAAACGGAGCGGGGCAACCGGGTCTTCCCGGTGACGGATGACGCGGACACGGTGGCGGATGCCCTGGAGTGCGAGCTGCGGCGCCTGAAAGTGGAACTGTGCCGGGGCGCCGTGAAGGAAATCCTGATGGAAAATGGCGCCGTGTCCGGCGTGGCGCTCCGGGACGGGCGGCAGATTGCCGGGAAGCGGGTCCTGGTGGCCACCGGCGGGGCCAGCTATCCCCGCACAGGCTCCACGGGGGACGGCTACGCTTTTGCCCGCCGCCTGGGCCATACTGTGGTACCACCGGTGGGCTCCCTGGTGCCGCTGGTGGAGGAGGGGGACCTCTGTGCCCGGGCCCAGGGCCTTTCCTTGAAAAACGTCCGCCTCACCGCGTTTTGTGGCGGCAAGGCAGTTTTTTCCGACTTTGGGGAGCTGCTTTTCACCCACTTTGGCCTCT
>CALWOS010000039.1 GCA_944383185.1 uncultured Oscillospiraceae bacterium | reverse complement strand
AAGTTAAAACTCCGCGTTGCCCACGGTGCGGGGATGGGGCAGCACGTCCCGGATGTTGTTCACGCCGGTGAGGTACATGACCATCCGCTCGAAGCCCAGGCCGAAGCCCGCATGGCGGCAGCTGCCGTAGCGCCGGAGGTCCAGGTACCACCAGTAGTCCTCCTCCCGGAGGCCCAGCTCCCGCATCCGGGCGGTGAGCACGTCCAGCCTCTCCTCGCGCTGGGATCCGCCGATGATCTCCCCGATGCCGGGGACCAGGCAGTCCATGGCCGCCACGGTCTTGCCGTCGTCGTTCAGGCGCATGTAGAAAGCCTTGATCTCCTTGGGGTAGTCTGTGACGAACACAGGCCGCCGGAAGACCTGTTCGGTGAGGTAGCGCTCGTGTTCCGTCTGGAGGTCGCAGCCCCAGTAGACGGGATAGGTGAACTGCTCCTTGTGCTGTTCCAGGATCTCCACCGCCTCGGTATAGGTGACGCGGCCAAAGTCGCTCTCCGCTACGTGGCGCAGCCGTTCCAGGAGGCCCTTATCCACAAAGCTGTTGAAAAACGCCATCTCCTGGGGGCACTTGTCCAGGACAGTGCGGATGACGTACTTGATCATGCCTTCCGCCAGAGTCATGTCGTCCTGGAGGTCGGCAAAGGCGATTTCCGGCTCGATCATCCAGAACTCCGCGGCGTGGCGCTGGGTGTTGGAGTTCTCCGCCCGGAAGGTGGGGCCGAAGGTGTACACGTCCCCGAAGGCCATGGCGAAGTTCTCCGCGTTGAGCTGGCCCGAGACGGTCAGGCTGGCGGGCTTGCCGAAGAAGTCCTGGCTCATGTCCACCCTGCCCTCCGCCGTGCGGGGGGGATCGTCGGGGTCCAGGGTGGTGACCCGGAACATCTCCCCGGCGCCCTCGCAGTCGGAGCCGGTGATGATGGGGGTGTGGACATAGACAAAGCCCTGGCTCTGGAAGAAGTCGTGGATGGCCTGGGCCGCCACGCTGCGGACCCGGAACACCGCGGAAAACAGGTTGGTCCGGGGCCGGAGATGCTGGATGGTCCGGAGGAACTCCACGCTGTGGCGCTTTTTCTGCAGGGGGTAATCCGGGGCGGAGACGCCTTCCACGGCGATCTCCCCGGCCTTGAGCTCGAAGGGCTGCTTGGCCTCGGGCGTGAGGACGAACTGGCCCCGGACGATCAGCGCCGCGCCCACGTTCAGCCGGGCGATCTCCTCATAATTGGCAAGGCGCTCCCGGTCAAAGACCACCTGGAGCCCCTGGAAGGAGGAGCCGTCGTTGAGCTCGATGAATCCGAAGTTTTTCATATCCCGGACGGTGCGGACCCAGCCGCAGACGGTGATTTCCTGCCCGGCAAATCCCTCGGGCGCGGCGTGGAGGGCGGCGATTTTCGTTCGTTTCATGGCGGATATCCCTTGCTTTCTCAAATAAAATCAATTCTCCCGGAAGTGAAAAAGCGCCCGGGGAAACCGGACGCTTGCTATGCACCGAAAGCACGCTGTTAGCCGATGCCGTTGAGCTTCACGGCCATCTTGCTTTTCTTGTGGGCCGCGTTGTTCTTATGCAGCAGGCCCTTGGACACGGCACGGTCCACGGTCTTCACGGCAACTTTATAGGTAGCTGCGGCTGCATCCCGATTGCCCTCGGCCACTGCGGCGTCAAATTTCTTCAGGGTAGTTTTCAGAGCGGTTTTTTCCGCCTTGTTCCGGGCGTTGCGGATCTTCTCCAGCTGGACGCGCTTGGCTGCAGACTTGATGTTAGGCACTTCAATTGCCACCTCCTCCTATAAAAGTCACGCCGTCTATACGGCCTGCGGACATTTATTCTATCATTCCATTGGAAAAAATGCAAGAACTTTTTTTATTATATAGGGGATTTTCGAATATATCCATGGTTTTTACAAAAGCTAGTGGATGCGAAGCCAAAAATCACCAGATATAGGAGGCGCGTATGGACAGCTTTGGGCATACCGACCTGGCCCTGGAGGCCGAGGAGAGCCGCCGGGCGAAAGAAAATTCCACACTTCCGGGTGTTTCTATCCGGTCTGACCGTCCCGGGGGCTGCCTCCGGGAGTGGGTGGACATCACCGACCGGGAGAGCGCCGCCGCCCTGGGCAAGGCCCCGGGGCGCTATGTAACGCTGGAGCCCCGGCCCATGCTCCGGCGCCTGCCCAGCGCCCTGGGCGAGAGCGCCGGGGTCCTGGCGGAGAGCCTCCGGGCGCTGCTGCCGCCACTGGCGCCGGAGGACGCGGTGCTGGTGGTGGGCCTGGGCAACGAGGTCATCACCCCGGACGCCCTGGGCCCCCTGACCATCCGGAACATCTTTGTCACCCGCCACCTCCGGCGGCACCTCCCCAAGGAATTCGGCCGCTTCCGCCCGGTGGCGGCGCTGGAGACAGGCGTCCTCTCCACAACGGGCATGGAGACGGCGGAGACCATCTCCGCCGTGTGCGAAAAACTCCGCCCCGGCCTGGTTATCGCCGTGGACGCCCTGGCCTGCAGCCAGGTGAGCCGGTTGTGCCGCACGGTCCAGCTCACGGACACGGGCATCTCCCCCGGGGCGGGCGTGGGCAACCGCCGGGTTACTTTGGACCAGGCCAGCCTGCACATCCCGGTTTTGGCGGTGGGCGTGCCTACGGTGATCGCCGCCGGGAGCCTCGCGGGCGGCGCCGCCGGCGCGGAACTGAAGGATCTGGTTGTGACCCCCAGGGACATCGACAGCCAGGTCCGGACTTTCGCCAAGCTTCTGGGCTACGGCATCTGTTTGGCGCTTCAGCCGGACATGACCATTGAGGATCTGGAGATGCTCATGGCGTGAGCGTACACACCAATAGGCTTCCTTGGGCAAAGAGGACTGTCTCGGAGCGAATCGGGTTTCCGGCGGATAAGGAAGATGGAGGAAGCGGATATGGAGTTTTCGGCCTTTTGGCCGGAAACGGAATGGAGTGCGCTTTTTCTGACGCCGACCCCTCAGTCAGCCTGCCGGCTGACAGCTCCCCTTGCGCAGGAGAGCCTTTCGCAGAGTGTACCCTTGCGCGCCCCCAAAGCCCCCTTGCGCAAAGGGAGGTGGCCCAGAGCGAAGCGGAGGGACGAAGGGATCGTTTCCTCTAATGGCCCCCTTGTGCAAAGGGGGCTGTCTCGGAGCGTCAGCGGAGAGACTGGGGGATTGCTCCCACCGCAGGGGGACCGCCGGAATGCCCAGCAAAGCGTGTTTTCGGCTGAAAAGGAAGAAGGAGGAAGCGGATATGTAGTTTTCGGCCTTTGGCCGGAAACGGAATAGAGTGCGCTTCTTCTGTCGCCGACCCCTCAGTCAGCCTAAAGGCTGACAGCTCCCCTTGCGCAGGGGAGCCTTTCGCAGAGTGTGCCTCTGCCGGCACCCGCTTTAGCGCGTTTTTCTGTTTCACGTGAAACATTCCCCGAAATGTTTCACGTGAAACACAGCGATAGACGTTGAATTTCCGCTGCCTCCGTGCTATACTGACAGCATGTGACCACAGGAGGCAGCTATGGGAAAAATAATTGCTGTAACCAACCAAAAAGGCGGCGTAGGCAAGACCACCACCTGCATCAACCTGGCCGCCGCGGTAAAAAACCGGGGGAAAAGGGTCCTGGTGATCGACATGGACCCCCAGGGAAACTGCACGTCCGGTCTGGGTCTGGACAAGAGCACGGAGCCAAACATCTATGACGTCCTAGTGGGACGGGAACAGGCCAAGGACGCGGTGATCCAGGGGAAATTTTGCCACGTGATCCCAGCCAACAAAGATCTCTCCGGGGCCAGCGTGGAGCTGGTGGAAGCGGAGGGTCGGGAATACATACTGCGAAAGGCCCTGGAGCCCATCCAAGAGCAGTACGACTATCTGTTCATTGACTGCCCGCCCTCTCTGGAGCTCCTGACTCTGAACGCCCTCACCGCGGCGGACAGCGTGCTGATCCCCGTCCAATGCGAATACTACGCTATGGAGGGCCTGGCAGACCTCACGGGTACGGTGAAGCTGTGCCAGAAGAAGCTCAATCCGGGCCTACGCATCGAGGGGTTGGTCCTCACCATGTACGATGGCCGGGTGCGCCTCTCCGCCCAGGTGGAGGCGGAGGTGCGCCAGTATTTCGGCGACGCCGTATATAAGACGATGATCCCGCGGAACGTGCGGCTGTCGGAGGCCCCCAGCTACGGCATGCCTGTGTCGGCCTATGACCGTCTCTCCAAGGGCAGCCTGGCCTATGGGAAGCTGGCCAAGGAATTTCTCCGGCGGCAGAAGCAGGCGGAAGCGGAAAAGGAGTGAAACATGGCAAAAGAAACGGCAAAGCGGGGATTGGGCTCCGGCTTGGGGGCCCTGTTCGGGGACGTTGTGGAGGACAGCGGGGAGAACATCCGCATGCTGCCCATTTCCAAGGTGGAACCCCGGCGGGAACAGCCCCGGTATACCTTTGATGAAGAAGGGCTCCAGGACCTGGCGGAATCCCTGGAAAAACACGGCATGATCCAACCCATCACCGCCCGGCGGCTGGAAAGCGGCTACTATCAGATCATCGCCGGGGAGCGCCGCTGGCGGGCGGCCAGGATGGCAGGCCTGGGGGAGATCCCGGTCCGGGTCATCCAGGCGGATGACCGGAAGGCCATGGAGCTGGCCCTGGTGGAAAATCTCCAGCGGGAGGATCTGAACCCCATAGAGGAGGCCAAGGGCTACCAGACCCTGATCCGGGAATACGGCCTGACACAAGAGGAGGCCGCCGCTACGGTGGGGAAATCCCGCCCTGCTGTGGCCAACGCCCTGCGGCTGCTGTCCCTTTGCGAGCCGGTCCTGGCCATGGTGGAAGAGGGACTCATCAGCTCCGGCCACGCCCGAGCCCTCCTGCCCCTGGACGGGGAGCAGCAGGAGGCCACCGCCCGGAAGATCCAGGAGCTGGGCCTCTCCGTCCGGCAGACGGAGGCCCTGTGCGCCCGGCTTCTGGCGGACGCCCAGCGCCAGGAAAAGGAAGAGGCCGCCGCGGCCATCCCCCAGGTGGACTACCTGGAGGAGGCCAGGAAGGATCTGGAGCGGGCCACAGGGCGCAGGGTTACCATCTCCGACGGCCGCCGCCGGGGGAAAATCACTCTGGAATACTACGGCCCCGAGGACCGGGAGGCCCTGATGGCGCAGCTCAAGCAGCTACCCCCCGCGGAAAAGAAACGAAAATAATCGGAAAATGCGGGATTTAGGATAAGAAGGATAAGGAGATATAAAGAATATGCTGGACATCAAACGCATCCGGGAGACGCCCGAGGAAGTGAAGGCCGGTCTGCGGGCCAAGGAGATGGACTGCGACGCCACGGTGGACCGCATCCTGGAACTGGACACCCTCCGCCGGCAGCTCATCAGCCAGACGGAGGAGGCCAAAAGCCGTCAAAACAAGGTGAGCAAAGAAATTCCAAAACGAAAAAAAAAGGGAGAGGATACCGCCCCCATCTTTGCCGAGATGGCTAAGCTCAAAGGGGAGATCGCCGAGAGCAGCAACAAGCTCGCAGAAGTGGAAAAGGAGTACCGGGAGAAGATGCTCTCCCTGCCCAACCTCCCTGACCCGGACCTGAAGCCCGGCGGGAAGGAGAACAACGAGCCTCTGCGCTACTATGGAGAGCCCCACAAATTTGATTTCCCGCCCAAGCACCATGTGGATTTGTGCAACGCCCTGGGCCTCATCGACTACGAGCGGGGCACCAAGCTGGCGGGCAGCGGCTTCTGGATGTACACGGGGATGGGCAGCCGCCTGGAGTGGGCCCTTTTGAACTACTTCATCGACTGCCATCTGGCGGACGGGTACGAGTTCATCCTGCCCCCACACATGCTGGAATACCAGTGCGGAGAGACGGCGGGGCAGTTCCCCAAATTCGCCGACGAGGTCTACAAGATCGCCAACCCCACAGATGACCGCGTCCACTACATGCTCCCCACGGCGGAAGCAGCCCTGGCCAGCGTGTACCGGGATGAGATCCTCCCGGAGAGCGCCCTGCCCAAGAAGTTCTTTGCCTACACCCCCTGCTTCCGCCGGGAGGCCGGTTCCCACCGGGCAGACGAGCGGGGCATGGTCCGGGGGCACCAGTTCAACAAGGTGGAGATGTTCCAGTTCACCCGGCCCGAGGACTCCGACGCGGCCTTTGACGAGCTGGTGGCCAAGGCGGAAAACCTAGTGAAGGGCCTGGGCTTCCACTTCCGCACCGTGAAGCTGGCCGCCGGAGACTGCTCCGCGTCCATGGCCCGGACCTACGACATCGAGATCCAGATCCCCTCCATGAACGGCTACAAGGAGGTCTCCTCCGTGTCCAACGCCCGGGACTACCAGGCCCGCCGGGGCAACATCCGCTTCCGCCGGGAGGCCACGGGGAAGACCGAGCTGGTCCACACCCTCAACGGCTCCGGCCTGGCCACCAGCCGGATCTTCCCGGCCATGGTGGAGCAGAACCAGCTCTCTGACGGCAGCGTGGTGGTGCCCGAGGTGCTGCGGAAATACTTGGGCGGCATCGAGGTCATCCACCCCCTGTAAGCAGAGAAAGGCGCAAAAGAAATATTGCAAACGCCCGGAGCAGTGGATAAAACTGCGCCGGGCGTTTTCCCGTTGCGGGCACTCCGGGCCCGTGGTATACTGAGACAAAAAGGAGGGATGCCGCGCCATGACTGCACGGTGGAAACTCTTCTACAGCCGGGACCTGTACGACCTCCCCGGCACCGAGGCGCTGTTTCTCCGGAGCATGGGGGAGTGCTGCGCCTGGCACGCCGCCCACTGCCCGGAATACGCCGCCATCCTGGCCGGGGCGGGTTTTGCCCCGGGGGAATTGCGCACAGCGGCGGACCTGGCCCGTCTGCCGGCGATCCCCACGGCGTATTTCAAGCGCCACGCCCTCTTTTCCATGCCCCGGTGGCGCATGCCCGTCAAGGCCACCTCGTCGGGCACCGCCGGACGGAAGAGCCAGATGGGCTTTGACGCGGCGGGGCTCCTGTGCGGCCTGGGCATGGTGCTCTCTGTGGCCCGGTATCACGGGCTTTTTTCCGGGAAACTTACCAACTACATCGTCCTGGGCTGGCAGCCCCACCGGAGCAACAAGACCGTCATCGCCAAGACCGCCTTCGGCAACACCCTCTTCGCCC
>CALWOS010000038.1 GCA_944383185.1 uncultured Oscillospiraceae bacterium | reverse complement strand
CCTTATTGCTCATCTATGTCGTCTCCTTTGAGAAGCAGGGTGCTCAGGCTTGTGCTGGAGGAGGCGTCTCCCGCCCCCAGGATGCGGCTGAGGCTGTCGGCAATATATTGGAGCTTGGCGGCCACCTTGGAATAATCCATCCGGGTGGGACCCACCACGCCGATAAGGCCCTGCATGTTGTCTCCCGCGTTGTAGCTGGCCATGACCACGCTGGAATCCCGCAGCTCTTCGGCCACGTTCTCCGGGCCGATGATCACCTTCACGTTCCCTTCCCCGAAGCCGGGGAGATTGGGCAGCTCCAGAAGGTGGCGGCTGTCGGAGAGATACTGCATCACCCGGCTGGCCTTGTCGGGATCCCGGAATTCCGGGTGGCTCAGGAGATTGCCCGCGCCGGTGATGAACGCTTCGCCGGTGTGGCTGTCGCTGAGGACCTCTATGGCGAAGGCCGCGATCACGCTCACCAGGCCGTAGGTATCTCCCGAGGCACGCTCCGCCGCCCGGATGAGGTTCTGGGTGATCTTGTCCTCCGTGAGTCCCGTAAAGCCGGCGTTGAACAGCGCCGAGAGCTTGGTGACCATGGCCTGATCCACGGAAAAGGGCAGGTGCACCAGCTTGTTCTTCACGGTGTCGGAGCTCAAAAGGGCCACGATGATGAAGCTGTTGGCGTCCAGGTAAATGAGGTCGAAGCGCTTCACCGTGGCCGGGGCCGGCGCCGCCAGGGCATAAGCCGGGTAATTGGTGAGGCTGGAGGTGAGCTTGCCCACGTCGCTCATGAGCTTGTCGAGCTGCTGCATCTTCCGGTCCAGCTGTTGGTTGATGGTCTCCGTCTCCTCGGCGGAGAGACGCTCCCTGTGCATCAGCTCGCTGACATAAAGCCGGTAGCCCGCCGCGGTGGGAACCCGGCCGGCGCTGGTATGGGGCTGTTCCAGGTAACCCATGCGCTCCAGCTCCGCCAGCTCGTTGCGGATGGTGGCGCTAGAAAGGCCCAGGCCCGTCTTCCGGACGATGGTCTTGGAGCCCACCGGTTCGGCATTTTCGATGTAATCCTCCACCAGGGCGGCCAGGATCGTTTTTTTCCGCACGCTGAGTTCCATGATCCATCCGCCTCCCTTGCGTTGGCACTCGTGCCCGGCCTTTGCTGGCACTCTCATCCTTCGAGTGCTAATATAGTACGCTTTTTCTCATTTGTCAAGTACCTTGGATGTGGAATTGACAGTTTATTCATATTTGATGCAAATACCTTATTTATAAAGGGCCTTGGAAAAGCCTATTTCGATTCCTTTCAGGGCATTGAGGTTTTGACCGAAAGGTGGTATACTCTCTCCCAGCGGGTTCGCAGGAAAGGCAGGCAATGTACATGGAGACGATTTTAGAACACGCCCATCAGGTTTCCTCCACGGAGGCGGACTGTTTTCAGCGGCTGCGGGCCTCGGCCCTGTTCCGCGTCCTCCAGGATCTGGCGGTGGAGCACTCCAACACTCTGGGCTGCGGCCGGGAGATGAGCCGGGAAAAGGGGCTTTATTGGGTGGTAAGCCGGATGCGGGCGGAGTTTGCCGCCGTGCCCCGGTACGGCCAGGAGCTGACGCTGCGCACCTGGCCGGGCAAGCAGACCCGGGCCATGTTCCCCAGGTATTACGACGTCCGGGACCGGAATGGGAAACTCCTGGTCCAGGCCAGCTCCGCGTGGCTTCTGATTGACGCGGTGAGCCGGGAGATGGTGCTGCCCCAGCGCTCCGGCCTCATCCTGCCCTGGGCGGAGACGGGGACGGAGTGCGCCCTCCCCGGCCCCCTGCGCAACGGGGAGGCGGGCCGGCAGGACACGCGCACGGTGCGCTTCAGCGAGCTGGACACCAACGACCATATGAACAACACCAAGTACCTGGACTGGATGGAGGACCTGCTGCCCCGGGAGTTCCACCGGGATCACCGCCTGGAAAGCCTCCAGGTGAACTTCCTCCACGAACTGCGCCAGGGAGATGAGGCCGTGTTGGACTGGCGCCTGGATGGCACATGCCTGACCCTCCGGGGAAACAGCGCCGGGGTGGACCGTTTCCGCCTTACGGCTTCCTATCTTCCGGAGCCTTACGCCGGAATAGCTCCATAAGCCCCATCCCCAGGAGAAACAGCCCATAGATCCGCCGGAGCAGATCCATGGGCAGCGCCGTCGCGCCCCAGGCCCCCAGGGCCACCCCCAGCAGCCCCGCCCCAATGGCCGGCAGGGCTGCTTTTTTGTCCAAGAGACCCCGGCGGAGGTGCCCCGCCGCCGCCACGGCAGCGCAGGGGAGGAAGTAGAGGAGGTTCACCCCCTGGGCCGTCACCTGGTCCATGCCGCAGAAAACGCTCAGCCAGAGGAGCAGCAGCGTCCCGCCCCCCAGGCCCCAGCCGCTCAGGAGGCCCGCCGCCGCCCCGGCCAGGACCGCGCCCATCAGCTCCACAGCAGCGCCCTCCCTCCACCGTAGAGGAGCAGCGCCGCCAGGGCCAGGCGCAGCCACTTCACCGGCACCCGGTCCAGGGTCCGCCCGGCCAGCAGCCCGCCCAGGACGCCCCCGGCCATATAGGGCAGGGCAGTAACCAGATCCAGCCGTCCCCGGAGGGCATAGGCCCCCGCCGCGGCCAGGCACAAGGGGGCCATGATCCCCACGCTGGTGGCAAAGGCCTTCCGGGCCGGCAGGCCCAGCCAGGCGGTCAGCAGAGGGATGAGGATCATGCCGCCGCCGCCCCCCAAAAGGCCGCAGGCCAGGCCCGCCAGCAGCCCCGCCCCCCCGGCCCGGAAGCGGTTTGTTCCGTTTTCCATGGGCAGTCTTCCCTTCTTCCCGCCCGCCTGCCCCGGCATGTGTAAAGCCGCCGGCTGGAAACGGGCTATTTTTTAACAAAAGTGACTATTGTCAATTTGTCCGCGACGTGGTAACATGGTTTCGTTTCCCATATACATTTGACCATAGGAGGTGGACATATATCGTGGCAACCGGAAAGAAACCCAAATACTATCTTGTGGACGGGGACATGCTGCCGGAAATCTTCCTGAAGGTCACGGAAGCCAAAAAGCTTCTGGAAACCGGCGAGGCCTCCACCGTGGCGGAGGCGGTGTCCCTGGTGGGCATCAGCCGCAGCGCGTTTTACAAATACAAGGACGCGGTCAGCCCCTTCCAGGACATGAAGCGGGGCCGCATCATCACCTTCCACACGATCCTACGGGACCGGATGGGCGTGCTCAGCACCGTCCTTGCTATTTTTGCCAACAGCGGGGCAAATATTCTCACCATCAACCAGAGCATCCCCACCAACGGCGCGGCCATCGTCACCATCTCCGCGGAGACCACGGATATGACCATGACCAACGAGGAGCTGCTCTCCTCCGTGCGCCAGACCCCCGGGGTCATCCGTGCGGAAGTCCTGGCGGGCTGAAAAGGGGCGTGGAGATATGAGCAAGATCGCACTGCTGGGCTACGGGGTTGTGGCCCGGGGCGTGCTGGAAGTCCTCGCAGAAAACGGGGCGCTCCTGGCCCGGCGCCTGGGCGCGCCGCTGGAAGTGAAATCCATCCTGGTCCGCCGGGACTTCCCCGGGGATCCCAACGCCGGAAAATTTGTCCGGGATTTTGCCGGGATCTGCGCCGACCCGGAGATCGAGGCCGTGGTGGAGGTCATGGGGGGCGAAGAGCCCGCCTATACCTACACCGCGGCGGCCCTCCGCGCCGGGAAGCACGTGGTCACCGCCAATAAGCAGCTCCTGGCCCACCGGGGGCAGGAGCTGCTGGACATCGCCGGAGAAACGGGCGTGAACTATCTCTTCGAGGCCAGCGTGGGCGGAGGCATCCCCATACTGCGGCCCCTCCGCGAGTGCCTGAGCGCCAACCGGGTAGACGAGGTCTGCGGCATCCTCAACGGCACCACCAACTATATCCTAACTGAAATGATCCAGTGCGGCACGGACTTCTCCGAGGCCCTTTCCCAGGCCCAGGCCCTGGGCTATGCCGAGGCGGACCCCACCGCGGACGTGGAGGGGCTGGACGCCCAGCGGAAAATCTGCATCCTGGCGGACCTGGCCTTTGGCCGGAACATGCCGCCTGAAGCTGTCTCTGCCCAGGGCATCCGCGCCGTGAGCCGGGAGGATGTGGAGTATGCCCAGCGCCTGGGCTGCGTGGTGAAGCTCCTGGGCCGGGCCCTGCGCCTCCCGGACGGGACGGCAGCGGCCTATGTGGCCCCCCACTTCATCTCCAAGACCAACCTCCTCAGCCATGTGGACGGGGTGATGAACGGCATTGTGGTCCGGGGCAACGCCGTGGGCGAGTGCCTGTTTTACGGGCCCGGGGCCGGCGGGCGGGCCACGGCCAGCGCCGTGGTGTCCGACGTGGTGGACGCCCTGCTCCACGCAAGCCGGCGGAAGGACTGGGGCTGGGCCGCCTCCGGCGCGCCGGAGCCCCAAAGCGCCGCGGCGGTGGTCAGCCGCTGGTTCCTCCGGACGGACGCAGGCCTCGCCCCCATCGGGGCAGCCTTCGGAAACGTCCAGTTCCTCTCCCACTCCGGCGCCCCTGCCGGGGAGTACGCCTTCCTGACGCCGCCCATGACCGAAACGGCCCTTCTGGCGCGTGTGGGGGATATGCCCCTCCTCTCCCGGTACCGGGTTTTGGATTGACAACCCGCCCCGCCGGAGCATATATTACTACACGGCCCCTTTTCCCGGAGCCGGAGACAGAGCAAAAAGGTGTGAACGACTTATGCTGATCGTACAAAAATTCGGCGGCAGCTCCGTGGCCGACGCGGAGAAGGTCCGCCGCGTGGCGGGGATCATCGCCGAATCCTATGACGCCGGACACGACATGGTGGTGGTCCTCTCCGCCCAGGGCGACACCACCGACGACCTCCTGGACAAGGCCGCGGAGATCAACCCCCGCCCCTCCAAGCGAGAGCTGGACATGCTCCTGAGCACCGGCGAGCAGATTTCCATCGCCCTGATGGCCATGTGCCTGGAGAAAATGCACTACCCCGTGGTGAGCCTCACCGGCTGGCAGATCGGGATGCGTACCAACAGCCAGTACGGCAACGCCAGGATTTACAGCATCTCTACCGAGCGCATCCGGGCGGAGCTGGACAAGCGGCGCATCGTCATCATCGCCGGGTTCCAGGGCGTCAACAAAATGGAGGACGTGACCACCCTGGGCCGGGGCGGGTCCGACACCACCGCCGTGGCCATTGCCGCGGCGCTCCACGCGGACCGCTGCCAGATCTTCACGGATGTGGAGGGCGTCTACACCGCCGATCCCCGGAAGGTCCCCGGCGCCCGGAAGCTGGATGAAATCACCTACGACGAGATGCTGGAGCTGGCCAGCATGGGCGCCCAGGTGCTCCACAACCGCTCCGTGGAGATGGCCAAGCGCTACGGCGTGAATCTGGAAGTGCTCAGCAGCTATGTGCGCAAGCCCGGCACAAAAGTCAAGGAGGTTGTAAAGCAAATGGAAGAAATGAAGATCAGCGGCATTGCCAAAGACCATAACGTCGCCCGTCTGGCTGTGGTGGGCGTGCCCGACGAGCCGGGCCGCGCGTTCCGCATCTTCCGGGCCCTGGCCAATAAAAAGATCAACGTGGACATCATCCTCCAGTCCTACGGCAAGAACAACACCAACGACGTGAGCTTCACCGTGGCGGAGGACGACATGGAGGAGGCCAAGGAGACCCTCCTGGAGGCCCAGGAGGCCATCGGCTTCGACCACATCGACGTGACCACGGACGTGTGCAAGGTGAGCATCGTCGGCGCGGGTATGGTCCGCTCCAGCGGCATCGCCGCCACCATGTTCGAGGCCCTGTCCGACGCCAAGATCAACATCCAGATGATCTCCACCAGCGAGATCAAGGTCTCCGTCCTCATCAAGGACGTGTACGCGGATCTGGCGGTAAAGGCCATCCACCAGAAGTTCTTCGGCGCATGACCGCCCCGGCCCCTTTCCGGCCATCCTACCATTACAAACCGCAAACAGAGAGAGGAACATAGCAAATGGCCCACGAATCCCGGCCGTCCGCAGCCCTTGGCGCGCTGCGGGCGGCTTTTCCCCACACCCTGCCGGTGCTCACGGGCTTTGCCGTCCTGGGCCTGGCCTACGGGGTGCTCATGGCCTCCAAGGGTTACGGCCCCGGCTGGTCCTTTTTGATGAGCGCCCTTTGCTTCTGCGGCAGCATGCAGTTTGCCGCCATCGCCCTGCTCACCACCGCGTTCGACCCTGTCCAGGCCCTGCTCCTGAGCCTGATGGTGAACGCCCGGCACCTGTTCTACGGGGTATCCATGCTGGAAAAATACAAAGGGCTGGGAAAAAAGCGCGTTTTTCTCATTTTCGCCCTGTGCGACGAGACCTTCTCCCTCACCTCCAGCGTCGTGCCGCCGCCGGGGACGGACCGCGGGTGGTTTTACCTTTGGATCTCCCTTCTGGATTACCTCTACTGGGTCGCCGCCTCGGTCCTGGGCGGGATCCTGGGGGGCGTGCTGCCCTTTGACACCACAGGCCTGGACTTTGCCCTCACGGCCCTTTTCGTGGTGCTCTTCATTGAGCAGATCCGCCGCCGGGAAAACCTCACGCCCGGCCTCCTGGGCCTGGCGTGCACCGGCGTGGCCCTCTTTGCCGCCGGGCCGGACAACCTGGTCATCCCGGCCATGATCCTCACCCTGGGCTGCCTGCTTTTGGGAAGGAGGCGCTTGGAGGCATGACGCCGTTTCTCACCCCGGGTCAGACCCTGTGCGTCGTGCTCATGGTGATGCTGGGCACGCTGTGCACCCGGTTCCTGCCTTTTCTCCTCTTCCCGGAAAACCGGGAAGCGCCGGCTGTGGTGCTGTACCTGGGCCGGGTGCTGCCCCCGGCCATGATGGGGCTGCTGGTGGTGTACTGCCTGCGCAGCGTGGACCTCACCGCCGGGAGTCACGGCCTGCCTGAGTTCCTGGCCGTGGCGGTCACCGCAGCCCTCCAGCTCTGGCGGCGCAACTCCCTTTTGAGCATCGCCGCGGGCACCGCCCTCTATATGCTTCTGGTCCAAGTTGTATTTTAAGAAAAGCAAAGTGTAAAGCGGGCGCGCCGTGTTCGGCGCGCCCGCTTTGTCGTGAAGCCAAAATTTCGCCCGGGCAGCGGCGCCGCCCAGAGCCTTTAGTGGCCCCGAGGGATGCGGTCCCGGGCGCCGCGCTCCTGGCAGAGGTCGGCGTGGAGCAGGTCGGCAAAGACGATGCCCAGGGGCAGCAGCGCCCCCCAGATGGCCCGGCCCAGGAGGAAGCGGCACAGCACCGCCGAAAGCACGCCCCCCGCCGTGAACACCCCCAGCATCCCCAGATGGGTCAGGAGCTTCCGGCGGGCCTTGACGTCCTCCCGGTGGCGGCAGACCCGTACGATGCTGACGCCCATCTGCCGCACATGGTTGGTACAGAAGGTGGTGGCCATGGGGATGTCCCGGGTCTGGCGGAAGGTGTTGTACTGCATGGAGCAGATGAAGTTGATGGCAACCTGGGAGATCTGGTAGGGGGCCGACTCCGGCAGAAAGCCCAGCGCCACCACCACCAGGATCTCAAAGCCCACCAGGAAGGTGTCCCAGCGCATGGGCCCCATCCGCCGGAAGGGGCCTGCCGCCGCCTCGGAGATCACGGACCCCAGGAGGTAGGCGCTCATGGGGATGAGATAATATCCCGCCTGGGCCCAGCGGGCGTTGCCCAGGGCCATGGCGAAGAGGACGAAATTGGCCGTCTGGGCGTTGCAGAACACGCCGCCCCGGACCGAGTAGGTATAGGCTCCGTAAAAGCCCCCGGTGAACATCAGCATGGCGAAAACCCAGCCCTTTTCACACTCCAGCTCCGCCCGCCCCGCCGGGAGCCGCTCCGCCTCAGCCATAGCCGTCCGCCGCCTTTCCGCAGTTTTCTCCGCCCAGTATACGAGCTTTTCCCGGAATTGTCAAAGGCTCTTCCCCTTCCGTCCGGCCGCCCCTGCAAAAAGGCGTAGGTGCGGGAGGAGAGAGAATCCCTCCGGCCCTGCGCTGACGCTCCGGGCCTTCTGCTGTTATTCCGTTTCCTGCTCCGGGCCGCGCCGCCCCTGACGGCGGCGGTAGCGGCGGTGGCCGATGACCAGGATCGCCACGCCTGCGGCGACCAGGGCAGCGCCCAGGAGGATCTGTGCCACAATGGGGCCGTAAAGGGCAGCGGAGATAGCGCTTTCCACGCCCTCACTCAGGCCGTTTTCCAAAACCGGTGCCATTTGCCTGTCCCCCCTTTCAGCCCAGCATCTGCTGGGAAATCTCCAGGAAATGCAGCAGCGTGAACAGAGAAAGGAGTCCCCTGCCCAGGAAGTACACTCCCACAGCCAGGGGGAGGACTCCCAAAAGATACCACCGGGGCGGGGCCTTCTCCACCGCCGGAGTCGGTGGAGGCGCTGTCCCTGGGGGCGCTTTCGGGGCCAGGGCAGCCTCCTCCCCCAAAAGGAGGGCGTCGGTGGTGATGCCGAAAAGCCGGGCCAGAGCCACCACCTTGTCCAGATCCGGCTGCGCGCTGTCCAGCTCCCACTTGCTTACCGCCTGACGGGACACGCCCA
>CALWOS010000037.1 GCA_944383185.1 uncultured Oscillospiraceae bacterium | reverse complement strand
TGAATTTGCGCCCCGGGAAGGGGGCGGACCTCCGCCTGCGTTTTCCCTGCCGGGCGCCGGTTTCCCGGCGGCTTCCGCGCCGGACGCGGGGCCTGCCCCGGCGTCCCGCGGCCGGAAGCTCCGGCTGAACAACGAATATTATACATTCTTGACACCATAAGGTCAAGGTTTGGGAGGATTTTCACCCATGAAGAAAATCGCGGTGTTTCAATCGGACCTCCGGGTGGGAGGCATCCAGAAAGCCCTTATCAATATGCTCAACGACCTCAACGGGGACCAGTGCCAGGTGGACCTGTACCTGTTTGAGGAGGGCAGCTTCTTCGACCTGCCCCAGCACCCCAACCTCAACATCATCCCCCGGAAGCCCTATCCCTTTTTGAACCGGCTGGTCTATTTCAACATCCTCCGGCGCATGGCCCCGGTGCCGGTCCGGGACGTGGAGTACGACATCGCCGTCGACTTCAACAGCTACCGGAACGAGTGCTCCGTGGGCGCCGTGTGCGCCCGGGCGAAAAAGCGCATCATGTGGATCCACAACGACGTGGAGATCAAAAAGCGCAACGAGCCCAAGTACCAGATCCTCTGGCACTTCTTCCACAAGAAGCTCCGGCATTTCGACGCCTTCTGCGCCGTGTCCCCGGGGATCATCGAGGGCTTCCGGCGCACCTCCGGCATTTGGGACAAGCCCATCACCGCCATCCCCAATCACATCGACACGGGGGAGATCTTCCGGAAACGGGATATGCCCATCGACTTTGCCCCGGATCCGGGGGAGTTCAATCTTTGCACCATGGGCCGGATCTGCCACCAGAAGGGCTTTGATATCCTCCTGGAGCTTGTGGCCCAGGCGGTACGGCGCCGCCCGGAACTCCATCTCTATATCCTGGGGGACGGCCCGGACCGGGAGAAGATTCTTGCCCAGGCCCGGCACCTGGGGATTCCGGACCGCGTCACCCTCCTGGGCAATCAGCCCAACCCCTTCCCCTACCTTGCGAAGATGGACGCCTTTACCCTCACCAGCCGGTATGAGGGCCAGGGCCTGGTGATCTGGGAGGCCAAGGCCGTGGGCCTGCCCCTCTACATCGCCAAAAATCTGGAGAAATACAACCCCGGTATCGCCGGCACGGAGGATTTGGTGGAGGCCTTTGTCTCCGCCCAACGGGTGCCCCTGCGGCCCGATGATCTGGCCCAGTACAATCAGGAGATCAGCCGCAGCCTGCTGCAGGTCCTGGAGCTGGATGGGGAACCGGCGCCGGAAGGGGATACTATCTTGTCAGACTAGGAGAAAATATGACTCGAATTTACTTGATCCGTCACGCGGAGGCGGAGGGGAACCTCTACCGCCGCTGCCAGGGACATTTTGACGGGCGCATTACCCCCCGGGGCCGCAGGCAGATCGACGCCCTGGCGGAGCGTTTCCGAGACCAGCCCATAGACGCTGTATACGCCAGCGACCTCACCCGCACCCAGGTGACCGCCCAGGCTATCCTCCGCACCCACCCGGGGCTGACGCTGCATATCGACCCCCGGCTCAAGGAGATCGGCATGGGGGCCTGGGAAAACCAGCCCTGGGGCAACATGGAGCGGGACACGCCGGAGATGGTGGAGTATTTCAGCACCGACCCGGAGCGCTGGCACGTCCCCGGAGGCGAGAGCTTCCAGCATCTGGGGGACCGGATGCTCGCCTGCGTCACGGAACTGGCCCGGCGGCACGAGGGCCAGACCATTGCCCTGGTGAGCCACGGCATGGCCATCCGTACCCTTTTGTGCCGGCTCAAGGGCCTGAAAAGCCGCGAGGTCTCCCAAATCCCCCACGGGGACAACACCGCTGTGCACACCCTCTCCTGGGACGGGGAAAAGCTTGCGGTACTCGCCTTCAACGACAACAGCCACCTCCCGCCGGAGCTGAGCCCCTTTTCCAAACAGAACTGGTGGAAGGACAACAAGGGCTCTGACCGGCACAACCTGAGCTTCCGCCCCCTGGACCCGGCCAGGGACAAGGAGCGGTACCTCACCAGCTATGCCGACTGCTGGCGCTGCGCCCACAGGGACACGGCGGGCTTTGTCCCGAGCCCTTACTGGACTACGGCCCTTTCCCGGGCCGCCGCCTGCCCGGACGCCGTGGCGGTGGTGGAAATGGCCGGGGATTTTGCCGGTGTTATGGAACTGGACACCGCCCGGGGCGCGGAGACGGGCTTGGGCTGGATCAGCCTCTTTTACCTGACGCCAGAGTGCCGGGGCCACGGCCTGGGTGTCCAGCTCCTGGGCCAGAGCGTGGCTGTGTACCGGAATCTGGGCCGGAGCCGCCTGTGCCTCCATGTGGCGCCGGATAACGCCCCCGCCCGGAGGTTTTACCGGCATTACGGCTTTGGGCAGACCGGGGAGGATCCGGGGGCTACAGGGCCGCTGCTCCGCCTGGAACGGGAGCTGGAGCTGCCATGAAAGCTGTGATCCAAACCCGGGAACTGCCCGCCGGGAGCCGGGTGCTGGTGATCTCCGATATCCATGGGAATCTGCCCTATCTGAAGGGGCTGATGGAAAAGTGCGTCCTCCGGAAGACGGATACGGTTATTTTCCTGGGGGATATGATGGAAAAGGGGCCGGACAGCCTGGGCACCCTCCGGTACATCATGGATCTGGCCCGAACCCACAACGTCTGGCCCGTGTGCGGCAACTGCGACGGCTGGCACCGGCATCTGCTGTCGGACGCCCCCTTCGCCTTCGACTTCCGGGACTACATCCGCAAGGGCTGCCGGGGCTGGGGCCCCGGTCTGATGCGCCAGATGTGCGACGAGATCGGCTGGCTCCCGGAGGCGGACACCCCCACCCGGGAGATCTATGCCCGCCTGGAGGAGCGTTTCCACGCGGAATTTGCCTATATGGACAGCTTCCCCCACATGATTTCCACGCCGGACTATGACTTTGTCCACGGGGGCATCCCGGAGGGGCCGCCGGAGACCTGGCAGGACTGGGCGCTGATGAAAAACGACGCCTTCCTCCGCCAGGGGCGGCGCTTTGAAAAGTGGATCGTCGTGGGCCACTGGCCGGTGATGCTCTATGGTGAGAACATCACCTGCGCCAACCCCATCGTTGACCGGGAGAGCCGCATCGTGAGCATCGACGGCGGCTGCGTGTTAAAAGACGACGGACAGCTCAACGCCCTTGTGATCCCGCCGGAGCGGGGAGACGCCTTTTCGTACATCGCCTATGACCCCTTCCCCACGGCCCGGGTGCTGACGGCCCAGGCTGCCTCGGAGAAGAGCGCCTACATCCGCTGGGGAGACAACCAGGTGGAGGTCCTGGAACGGGGTGAGGAGTTTTCCCGCTGCCGCCACGTGCGCACGGGCTATGAGCTGGACATCCTCACCAAGTACCTCTTCGGCCCGGGGCCGGTGTGCACCTGCAACGACTGCACGGACTACCGCCTGCCCCTCGCCCCAGGAGACACGGTCTCTGTGGTGGAGACCACCTCCCGGGGCTATCTCTGCAAGCACGAGGGCGTCAGCGGCTGGTACAGGGGGGAGCTCCAATGGAACTGAACGCATCTCTCTTCCTCCCGGCGAGCCGGGAGGACATGCGGGCGCGGGACTGGTACTGGTACGACTTCCTCCTGGTCACCGGGGACGCCTATGTGGACCACCCCAGCTTCGGCGCTGCGGTGATCGGGCGGCTGCTGGAGAGCAAGGGCTTCCGGGTGGCGGTCCTGGCCCAGCCGGACTGGCACGGGCCGGAGGCCTTCCTCGCCATGGGCAGGCCCCGGCTGGGGGTGCTCATCGGGGCGGGGAATCTGGATTCCATGGTGGCCCGGTACACAGCCGCCAAAAAAACCCGGAGCGAGGACTTCTACTCCCCGGGCAAGCGCCCGGGACTCCGGCCGGACCGGGCCTGCATCGTCTACGCCAACCGGGCCCGGGAGGCCTTCGGCCCCGATGTGCCCATCATCCTGGGCGGGCTGGAGGCCAGCCTCCGGCGCTTCGCCCACTATGACTACTGGGATGACGCCGTGCGCCGGAGCATCCTGGTGGACTCCGGTGCGGACCTCATCGTGTACGGCATGGCCGAGCGGGCGGAGGCGGAGGCGGCCCTCCGCCTGGGGAAAAAGCAGCCCCTCTCCGCCCTCTATGATATCCCCGGCATCTGCTACCTGACCGCAGACCCGGAAAAAGACTGCCCCTTTCCCCATGTGGAGCTGCCTGGTTTTGAAGAGGTGGCCGGGGACAAGGCCGCCTACGCCCGAGCCACCGCGGTGGAATACCGGGAGCACGCCCCCATCCGGGGCAGGGCCCTGTGGCAGCGCCACGGGGCACGGACATTGGTGTGCAATCCCCCGGCCCGCCCCCTGGAAACGGCGGAGCTGGACGCGGTGGCCGCCCTCCCCTTCACCCGGGAGCCCCACCCCATGTACGAGGCTATGGGGGGCGTACCCGCCATTGAGGAGGTGCGCTTTTCCGTTATCCACAACCGGGGCTGCTTCGGAGGGTGTAACTTCTGCGCTCTGGCTTTCCACCAGGGCCGCATGGTCACCAGCCGCAGCCACGAGAGCGTGATCGCGGAAGTGGAAAACATGACCCGCCATCCCCTTTGGAAAGGCTATGTGAGC
>CALWOS010000036.1 GCA_944383185.1 uncultured Oscillospiraceae bacterium | reverse complement strand
CCATGCGATTCCGGATCATAACGGAATATGTGGCTCCCAATTATGAAAATGTATATCCGGATGACATCACAAGATATATGGAACCTATCGCATGGGAAGCGCACTTTGGCGAATCCTATTATATTGCAATCACCGGTGATAAGGCCAATGGATATAGGGCTGTATTAAACGAGTAAAGCGGCATTATTGAAGCGATATAGCAAAGTTGGCCAATTGCCAGACTATACGCCAACGGTACGGCGTAGCTGGAAAAAGAACATGGCTGCCTTTTTCAGAACGATAAAGGCAGCCTATTTTTGCGTATGTTCCCCAAATGATTTCCATTTTTCTTGCAATCGCTCCTGTCCCTGAAAGGGGAGCCCTGTCTTGTTCCCGATGTCACATAATGTTATAATTCAGGTCAGACGAATTCTTTGTCCGGGAGGGAACGCCCATGCGTCTGTTCTTTGCCCTTTGCTTTGCTCCGGAGGCCTGCCGTGCGGTCATGGAAGTGCAGCGGCGGCTCCGCGCCCTGGCGGGTCCGGGAAACTACACCCGGCCGGAAAACCTCCACCTCACTCTGGCCTTTCTGGGAGAGCAGCCCCCGGAGGGTCTCGCTGCGGCCCGGCGTGCCCTGGCGGAAGCGGCGGCGCCGCCCCTCTCCCTCACCTTTGACCGCCTGGGCCGTTTTCGCCAGGAGGGGGAGGCTCTGTGGTGGATCGGCCTTTCGGAAACCCCGGCCCTCACGGCCCTTTACACATCTCTCTGGGACGCTCTGGAGCGGGAGGGTTTTCCCCGGGAACGACGGCCTTTCCGCCCGCACCTGACCCTGGCCCGGCGGCTTCCGGCGGACCTCCGGGCGGAGGAAACACAGCTTCTCCCCGCGCCCATCCCGGCGGAGACGGCGGGGCTCCATCTCATGGAGAGCCTGCGCCTCGATGGCCGCCTCGTCTACCGCCCCCGGGCCAGCCGCTGAAGCCGCGCCTCCAGTCGCGGCGCTGGACAAATGGCAGATTTTGGGGTACCATGGGGAAAAATCACCCATGGAAAGGAGCGGCACGCCATGCTGGACCGCTTGTTTGCGGACTTTGACCACATCCTGGTCCTGGATACGGAGACCACGGGCATCTCATGCAAGTCCGACGAGATCATTGAACTGGGGGCCTTCCGCGTCCGCCGGGGGGAGGGCGGCGCCCTTCTGCCCGACGGGGAGATGAACCGCCTCATCCAGCTCTCTCCGGGGCGCGTCCTGCCGGAGAAGATCACGGACATCACGGGCATCACGCCGGAGGAGCTCCGGGAAAAGGGTGTGGAGAAAGCCGCCGCGGCAGCGGAGCTTCTGGCCCTCCTGGAAAGCCCCCGCCTCCTTTTGGTGGCCTATAACGCCCAGTTCGACCTGTGCTTCCTCTACTATTTTCTCCAGCGCCTGGGCCTTGCCCAAGCGCTTCAAGGCGCGCGCTTTCTGGACGCCCTTACAGTCTACAAGGACCGGCGGCCCTATCCCCACAAACTCTGCAACGCCATCGAGGCCTACGCCCTCCAGGAGGAAAACACCCACCGGGCCGTGGATGACGCCAAGGCCACTTTGACCCTTCTCACCGCCATGGAATCCGAAAAGGACGACCTGGACCGCTATCTCAACTGCTTCGGGTATAACCCCAAGTATGGCGTCCCAAAGCCCAAAATCTCCTCCATCGTCTACCTGCCCCAGGACTACCGGCGCACCCGGCCCCTCTATGAGGATTTGCCCTGAATTCTTCCAGTACAAGGAGTGCGAAGCCGCCATGAAACAACCCGCCCCGGACCAGCTCGCCCTGGCCCAAACGCTGCGCCGGGATCTGCACCGGCACCCGGAACTCTCCGGCCAGGAAGCCTGGACCAAGGCACATCTGATGGATTTCCTCCGGCGGCACACGGCCCTGGAACTCGCCGACATGGGGAGCTGGTTTTTCGCCCGCTGCCCGGGCCGGGGGCCGGGCAGTATCGCCTTCCGGGCGGATTTTGACGCCCTGCCCATGGAGGAACAAACATCCCTGCCCTACCGCTCCCAATACCCCGGCGCGGCCCACGCCTGCGGCCACGACGGCCACAGCGCCGCCCTCGCCCTCCTTGCGCTGACTCTTGTCCCTGGGATGCCGGCGCGGACGGTATACCTTATCTTCCAGCACGGGGAGGAGACCGGCATGGGCGGGAAAGGCTGCGCCGCCTTCCTCCAGAAAGCGGGGGTGGATGAGGTCTACGCCTTTCACAACATGTCCGGCTACCCCAAGGGGGCCGTCTGTATTCGGGAGGGTACCATGAACTGCGCCTCCCAGGGGATGATTCTCCGTTTCACCGGCGTTCCCGCCCACGCCAGCACCCCGGAACTGGGCCGGAACCCGGCCCAGGCCGTGGCCCGGCTGGTGACGGCCCTCCCCGGCCTCACCGCCCGGGAAGGGCACAAGGGCCTGGTGCTGGCCACGGTGGTCCAGATAGACGTGGGGGCGCCCGCCTTCGGCCTCGCCGCCCACACGGGCAGGCTGCTGCTCACGCTCCGGGCGGACTTCCAGGAGGAGCTGGACGCCCTTTCCGCCGCTCTGGAAGCCATGGCCCGGCAGGAAGCGGGGCGCGAGGGTCTCGCTCTGGAAATTTCTTATGCGGACGTCTTTCCCGCCAACGTCAACCACCCCGGCCCCGTCCGGCGCGTCCGGGAGGCCGCCGGGGTTCTGGGCCTTCCGGTGGTGGAGATGCCCGTCCCCATGCGGGCCAGCGAGGATTTCGGCTGGTATCTCCGGGCCTGCCCCGGAGCCATGTTCCTCCTGGGCAATGGGGAAGGCCATCCCCCCATCCACGCCCCGGGCTACGACTTCCCGGACGCGCTTCTGGAGGTGGCCTGCGGGATGTTCCAGGCGCTCATCTGAGCCGCCGGAAGGAGCGCGGTCTGCGTCTGCGCGAGGATATGAACGCCGCGTGACGTTTCCCCAATGTCATGCCCCCGCCCCTTGGCGGGGGATTTTTGCGGCCCGGCCGGCGTTTTTCGGCAATGGCTTGACAGAATACGCA
>CALWOS010000035.1 GCA_944383185.1 uncultured Oscillospiraceae bacterium | reverse complement strand
TCCGCTGCGGTGTTCAGAAAGGCGTTCAGGTCCCGCCGGGAGGCCAGAACCAGCTCATAGCTGTTCTTGCAGCCCCGTTCCCGGATGACCCGCTCCTCCACATCGGGGTTGTGGATCATGTTGTTGTCGAAAACGATTTTGTAATGGCTCATGCTTGTTTCCTCTCTGTTCCAGCGCTTTGCTTATTTGGCCATGAGGTCCTCATCCACGAGGTGGCCATAGGTGGTGAAGGCGTAATTCATGTAGTAGGAGTCCTCAATCTCCAGGGGCTTGAGCAGGTCGTGCTCCTCCGCCACGGAGGGGAAGTAGGTCAGCTCCTCGTCCTTGCCCTTCCACACGTCGCCGTACCACACGTCCATGCAGGTGTGGGTGATCCGGGCCACGGCGCGGTCGGTGTAGCCCACCTTCCCGTCGGGATACATCATCAGGTTCCGGCAGGGCAGGCGCATTTCGGGGTCCATGTCGTCGGGGTCGATCTTCTTGTCCAGGGCGATGCTGCCGGAGATGAGCTTTTCCATGTGGGCGGAGCAGACCGCGCCCATGCGGAAGTTCTCCCCGAACTGGGGGAAGTGGGGGTTGAGCTGGAAGAGGTGAATCTTCTCAAAGGTGCAGCTGGTGTTGCCGAACTTCTTCGGCAGGCCGGCCACCCAGCCCCGGAGGATGGAGTAGTCCCGATCCACCCAGTAGTAGGCGAAGTGCTTGCACTCGGTGCCCCGGTAATTGCCCCGGATCTCCAGGTAGGTCTCGGTGTAGTTGCACAGCTCCGGCAGATCCACCAGATGGTCCGCGTTTTCGTTCCGGGAGACATAGGAGCACATGTGCAGGATGCAGCCGCCGGGATTGGTCTTAGAGGGCTCCAGAGGCGCGGGGAGGAAGCGCTTGACCTGCTCCGGGTCCGCCTGATAGCGGATTACCATCTCCGAGGCGACGAAATGCCAGGGCGGGGCGCAGAGAAGATTGCCCTTTCCGGTGGGGGTGAGGGGGTAGGAATAGCCGCCCGGCAGCTTTGTGGCCAGGAAGGTTTCGGCAAGGCCTGTAATGCAACCAGCCATAATTGATTTCTCCTTTCTGCATATGGGAAGTGAAAGTAGTTCTTTCAGCCCTTCCCGCCGGTTTCCGGCGGGAAGGGGGAAAAGGCTTTTAGTAAACGGTGTTGGCGTATACCAGGATGATGCAGGAGACCGCGATCACGATCACCGTGAAGGGGATGAACCATTTCACCCAGCGCTTATAGCCGATGTTGGTAAACGCCAGGGGCGCCAGGCAGTTGGTGGGCCAGATCATGTTGCTCAGGCCGTCGCCGAACTGGAAGGCCAGGATGGCGGCGGGCCGGCTCACGCCGATGAGGTCAGAGAGCGGCGCGATGATGGGCATGGTGGTGGCCGCCATGGCCGTGCCGGAGGGCACAAGGAGGTTGAAGAAGAACTGGAAGGCGTAGATCATCATCAGGCCGAATACGTTGGAGGTCCCCTCCATGGCCGTGGCGGCGGCGTGGAGGATGGTGTCCAGGGTATAGCCGGTCTGCAGGATATAGAGGATGCCGCCGGCCATGCCCACCACGATACAGGGCACCAGCACCATCTGTACGCCTTCCATGAAGCCGGCAGAGATCTCGTTGTAGTCGTCCCCGTTCACCGCGGCGACGACAATGCCCCAGCCGATGAGCCAGGCGGCGATCTGGCCGCTGCTGGTCATATCAAAGAAGGCCACCGCGATCACCAGGCCGACAAACTCCAGGATGAGCAGCGCCATGGCGACCTTGCGCCGGGGACTGAGCTGCACGGTTGTGTCCATATGCACCTCGATGCCGCCCTCCACGCCGTAAACCAAGCTCTTGGTGGGATCCTTGCGGATCTTGCGGCAGTAGATATAGAGGTAGCCCAGGAGCAGGACCATGAACAGCACCCAGATAAACATGCGCAGCCCAAAGCCGGAGAAGAGGGGCACCTCGCTGATCTGCTGGGCCACGCCCACGTTCCACATGTTCAGCGGCCCGGCCATATAGCCTATGTTGTTGGCCACGGACACCACCACGAAGGCCGTTACGATATCGTAGCCCATGGTCGTGGCAAGCACGCCCACAATGGGGGTGAAAGCCCAGAAGCTCTGCTGGATGCCCAGGAAGGCGCCGCCGGCGGAGAACAGGAAGCTGATCACAATGAGGATCAGGAAGCCCGCTTTCCGCATTTTAGCCAGGGAGCTTTTGAGGCCGTCCTCAATGAGCTTGGTGTGGAGGACCATGCCGAAGCCGCCGCCCCAGGCCAGGACGTAGGCGATTACGGAGATGTTGTTTACAAAGCCCTGGGGGATTGCCGCGAGCAGCGTCCCCAGGCCCACGGGCGCCTGCTCCAGGGTGCGATAGCTGTCCGGGTCTACCAGGGTCTGGCCCAGCGCCTCGTCAAAGTACCGGGTGTATTCCCCCGCCGGCACGACCCAGGTGAGGATCATGGCGACAACCATCATGGCGAAGGTGAATACAAGCAGGTCCGGTGCTTTCAGCTTGCGTTTCTTTTTTTCCATGCACTTCACTCCTTTTTCAGTTTTTCCGGTGTATGCTGCGGCTTCTTTGTGCATTTTTACAATATCATTCAAGTGTACGCGAGGGTCAAGGCGCCCCAAGCCAATTCCCATTTCTTTGTGGAACTTCCCCATTTTGGGGAAAAGCGCCTGTGGCAAGTTGCCCACGCAGCGGACGGGAAACAGGGCCGTTGGGACAAAAA
>CALWOS010000034.1 GCA_944383185.1 uncultured Oscillospiraceae bacterium | reverse complement strand
GGCTCCTGGCCGGGGCCCTGGCCGGGATGGTCACGGCCTTTCTCCAGACCGCCTGCAAGATCCATCCCATCCTGGCGGGCATCCTCACCATGAGCGGACTCTACACAGTGAACATCACCGTCCTGGGGGGGCCCAACGTCTCCCTCCTGGGGGCCGTGCGGTTTTATGAGTTCCTGGGCGGCCAGGCGGTGGCGGTGATTGTGCTGACCGCGGCGGTGCTGGCCCTGGTGGCGGTCTTTTTCCAGACCGTGGCCGGGCTGTGCATCCGGGCGGCGGGCTCCAATGAGGATATGGTCCGCGCCTCCTCCATCAACCCCACGGCGGTGCGCTTTGCCGCGCTGATGCTCTCCAACGCCCTGGTGGCCCTTTCCGGGGCCATCCTGGCCCAGTGCCAGGGCTACGGGGACGTGGGGGCGGGCAGCGGCATGATCGTGGTGGGCCTGGCGTCCGTCATTATCGGCGAGGTGATTTTTTCCCGCCGGGGCGTGGTTCTGGGGCTGGTGTCCGCGGTGCTGGGCTCGGTGGTGTACCGGATTATCCTGGCCCTGGCGCTCCGGTATAACCTCATGAGCGCCAACGCCCTGCGCCTCCTCTCTGCGGTCATCATTGCCGCCACCCTGGCCGTCCCGGCCGTGTCCGAGGCGCTGCGGGAGCGCCGGAAGAGAAAGGAGAACCGCCCATGCTGAAGCTGGAAAAGCTGGACAAGACCTTTCAACCCGGGACGGCCAACGCCCACCACGCCCTGCGGGACCTCTCCCTCACTCTGGAGGACGGGGAGTTCGTCACCGTCATCGGCTCCAACGGCGCGGGCAAGTCCACCCTCCTGGGCGCCGTCTCCGGGGCCTTCTTCGTAGACAGCGGCCATATCCTCCTGGATGGGAGGGACCTCACCTATGTCCCCGGCCACAAGCGGGCCCGGGACATCGCCCGGATCTTTCAGGACCCCATGCGGGGCACGGCGCCGGACCTCACGCTGGAGGAAAACGTGGCCCTGGCCTACGCCCGGGCCGGGCGCGGGCTCTTTGCCCCGGCCCTGGGGAAGAAGCGCAGCGCCGTGTTCCGGCAGGAGCTGGCGCGTTTGGACATGGGCCTGGAGGACCGGATGAGGACCCGGATCGGCCTCCTCTCCGGCGGCCAGCGCCAGGCGGTGACGCTGCTGATGGCCACCATCAACGTCCCCCGGGTGCTTCTGCTGGACGAGCACACCGCGGCGCTGGATCCCGTAGCGGCCCAGCGGGTGCTGGACCTCACAAAAGAGATTGTGGAGAAAAACCGCATCACCACGCTGATGGTCACCCACAACATCGCAACGGCCCTGACCATGGGCACCCGGACCATCATGCTGGAGGGAGGGCGCATTGTGCTGGACCTCTCCGGGGAGCAGCGGGAAAAGCTGGATGTGCCCGGGCTTTTGGCCCTCTATCGGGAGACTGTGGGCGCGGAACTGGCCAACGACCGGATGCTTCTCACCCGGGACGCCCCGGAAAAAACAGAAAAATAAGGCAAGGCCGCATGGAATGCTTCCATGCGGCCTTGCTTTTTGCCGTTATTTTATAGTTTATTTCTGCTTTTCCTTCAGCAGGGCCTCCAGCTTGGCGGCCTCCTCGGGGTCGATCTTGTAGGCGTGGAGATCGTCGTTGGGGAAGGTGCCCTCCCGGACCTCCTGGGCGTAGGCCTGGAAGCCCTTGAGCAGCTCGTCGCCCACGTGGGAGAAGACCTTGACAAACTTGGGGCAGAAGTTGTCGTAGTAGCCCACCATGTCGGCGTAGATGAGGAGCTGGCCGTGGGTGTAGGAGCCCGCGCCGATGCCCAGGATGGGGATGCCGGCGGCCTCAGTGATGGCCTTGCCCACGATGGCGGGGACGCCCTCCACCAGGATGGCCCAGGCGCCGGCCTCCTCCAGGCGCTTGGCCTCGTCCATGAGCTTCAGCGCCGCGTCCACGCTCTTGCCCTGGGCCTTGTAGCCGCCCAGCTGGGCCTCAAACTGGGGGGTGAGGCCGATGTGGCCCATGACCATGATGCCCGCGCCGGAGATGGCACGCACCCGCTCGCAGATCTCGGGGCCGGCGCCCTCCAGCTTGATGCAGTCGCAGTCGGCCTCCTTGACGAAGCGGCCGGCGTTGCGGATGGCCTCCTCGTTGGAGACCTGGTAGCTCATGAAGGGCATGTCGCCCACGATGAAGGTGTTGGGCGCGCCCCGGCGGACGGCCTTGCAATGGCTGATCATGTCTTCCATGGTCACGGGGAAGGTCTTGTCATAGCCCAGGGTGACCATGCCCAGGCTGTCGCCCACCAGGATCATGTCGATGCCGGCCTTTTCGACGTACTTGGCGGTGAGGTAGTCGTAAGCGGTGAGGTAGACGATCTTCTCGCCCTTCTCCACCATCTGCCGGAACACGGGAATGGTCTTTTTCATGCTGTTTTCCTCCTTAGTTATACTATATTATAGTATGCTAAATGATAATATAATAAGCTCAGGCTTAGAATAGCACAGCCCCCGCCCGGTGTCCATTGGTGTTTTCTACAAATTCTTAGTGAATTTTTTGACGTACCCGCCAGGGAGGGGGCGCTGTGCTTGAATTTTTCCAAATCTATGGTAGAATAATGCACGACGATCTCGTAAAGGAGCGGTGAGATTATGGAGAAGATCAACGGCGGACCCATCCAGTCCGTGTCCCGGGCTGCGGCCATCCTCCGCTGCTTTTATGACCGGGAGAGCCTGAGCCTCCACGAGATCAGCCAGCTGGTGGGCCTCCACAAGAGCACCACCTCCACCCTGGTGATCACCCTGAAAAACGAGCAGCTTCTGGAGCAGGACCCGGTGACGGGGCAGTACCGCCTGGGGATGAGCGCCTTCCTCCTGGGGGCCAGCGCCAAGATCAACATCCGCAACATCGTCCAGCCCTACCTCACCGCCCTGAACGAGCGCTTCCGGGAGACGGTGAATCTGGCGGCGCCGGACGGGACGGACATCGTGTACATCAACAAGCTGGAGAGCGAGTACTCCATGCGCACCTGTACCCGGATCGGCCAGCGCCTGCCCTTTTACTGCACGGCCAACGGCAAGGCCATCTTTGCCTACTACAGCCCGGAGCGGCTCCGCCGCTGTGTGGAGAGTCTAAACATGACGCCCTTTACGCCCAACACCATCTGCGACCCCGGCCGGCTCATGCAGGAGCTGGTGGAGGCCAAGGCCAACGGCTATGCCTGCGACAACGAGGAACTGGAACAGGGGCTGTGCTGTTTTGCCGCACCCATTTTTGACAGCACCGGCGCC
>CALWOS010000033.1 GCA_944383185.1 uncultured Oscillospiraceae bacterium | reverse complement strand
TTTCTGTGGAAAAGCGTGCAAAGGCCGCAAAATCCCGCTCCGACGGGCGGATGGAAATGCCGTTTGCCGCACAGTCAGGTTTATTATATAGTTTTCGCTCGAAAAATGCAAGCCGCTGGTAAAAGCTCCAGGCATAGGCGCTGAGGCGGCGGCATATTGTGGTACGAAAGGATGGATGCACCATGCAGCAGTACAAAGTCGGTATTATTGGCGGAACAGGAATGGTAGGGCAGCGCTTTGTCTCCCTGATGGAAGGCCACCCCTGGTTCCGCCTGACCGTGATTGCGGCCTCTCCCCGGAGCGCGGGCAAAACCTATGCCGATGCCGTGGGAACCCGCTGGGCCATGGAGACACCCATGCCGGAGTTCGCCAAATCTATCGTGGTCAAGGACGCGGAGGCGGACATGGAGGAAATCGCCCGGTCAGTGGACTTCGTCTTCTGCGCCGTGGAGATGCCCAAAGATGCGCTCCGTGCCCTGGAAGAGGGTTATGCCCGCCTGGAGTGCCCTGTTGTCTCCAACAACTCCGCCCACCGCTGGACGCCCGACGTGCCCATGGTGGTGCCGGAGATCAACCCGGAGCACCTAGAGATCATCCCCGCCCAGCGGAAACGCCTGGGCACCCGGCGGGGCTTTATCGCCGTGAAGAGCAACTGCTCCATCCAGGGCTATGTGCCCCCTCTCACTCCCCTGAAAGACCAATACGGCCTGAGCAAAGTGCTTGTATGCACCTACCAGGCCATTTCCGGCGCAGGCAAGACTTTTGAAACTTGGCCGGAGATGATCGACAATATCATCCCCTACATCGGGGGCGAGGAGGAAAAAAGCGAACGCGAGCCTATGAAGCTCTGGGGCTCCGTAGCCGGCGACCACATCGAAAACGCCGCCCGCCCCTCCATCACCGCCCAGTGCCTCCGGGTCCCCTGCACCAATGGACACATGGCCGCGGTCTTTGCCAGCTTTGACAAAAAGCCCGGCAAGGATGAGATTTTGGAGATCTGGAAAAACTTCAAGGGCCGGCCCCAGGAGCTGGAGCTCCCCTCTGCCCCCAAGCAGTTCCTCCACTACTTCACCGAGGCTGACCGGCCCCAGACCCGTCTGGACCGCATGACGGAAAACGGCATGGCCGTGTGCGTGGGCCGCCTCCGAGAGGACGCGCAATACGACTACAAATTTGTCTGCCTGTCCCACAACACTCTCCGCGGCGCCGCCGGCGGGGCCGTGCTCCTGGCGGAGCTGCTGTGCGCCGAAGGCTATATCACCGCGCAATAAAGTCAAGACAATTTTCCGCCGCAGCGTCGGCGCTTTTGGGAGGAGATATGCTATGAAGACACCTATTTTTACCGGTTCCTGTACCGCCATGGTCACCCCCTACAGCTCCAAGGACGGGAGCATTGATTACGAGCGCATGGACGCTCTGCTGGAGATGCAGGTCCGGGGCGGCACCGCCGCCGTGGTCATCTGCGGCACTACCGGCGAAAACGCCACCCAGCCCATCCCGGAGCACGAGAAGCTGGTGGAGCACTGCATCGAAGCGGTGAATGGCCGGATGAAGGTCATTGCCGGCGTGGGCAGCAACGACTCCAACAGCGCCCTGGGCATGGCCAAAAGCGCCAAGGCCGCCGGGGCGGACGGCATCCTCATGGTGACGCCCTACTATAATAAAAGCACCCAGCGCGGGCTGGTGCAGCATTTCTCCTATGTGGCGGACCGGGTGGACATCCCGATGATCCTCTACAACGTCCCCAGCCGCACGGGGATCGGCATCGCCTTGGACACCTATATCGAGCTTGCCAAACACCCCAACATCAACGGCGTGAAGGAGGCCAGCGCCGACTTCAGCCTCTTCGGCCTCACCCGCGCCCACTGCGGGGATGATCTCCATATCTGGAGCGGCAACGACGACAATACCGTGCCCATGATGGCCCTGGGGGCCAAGGGCGTCATCAGCGTGGCCTCCAATATCGTGCCGGAAGTCATCTCGGACATGTGCGCCAAGGCCCTGGCGGGCGACTTCGCCGCCGCTTCCGCCATTTACTTCCGCTACGCCGAGCTCATGAGCAAGCTTTTCATTGAGACAAACCCCATTCCCGTCAAGACAGCCCTGAATCTCATGGGGCTGAACGTGGGCGTATTCCGCCTGCCGCTGGTGGATATGGCTCCGGCAAATCTGGAAAAGCTCAAGAAGGCCATGGCCGACGTGGGACTTCCCGTGGCCTGAAAGGCCGTCCCCATACACCAAAGAAAGGGGTCATAGCCAATGACAAAAGTGATACTATCCGGCTGCAACGGCCGCATGGGCCAGGTGGTTACCCGCATGTGCGCCCAGCGCGCGGACATGGAGGTGGTGGCGGGCTTTGATCCCCATACCGCAAAGCTTGCAGACTACCCCGTGTATGCCGACCCCATGGAATATGCCGGCGGCGGGGATGTGATCATCGACTTTTCCAACGCCTCCAGCTTAGAAGGGCTGCTGCGCTTTTCCCTGGCCAAGCACATCCCCCTGGTGGTCTGCACCACAGGCCACAGCGACGAACAGCTCCAGCTCCTCCAGGAAGCCTCACAAAAGCTTCCGGTGTTCCGCTCCGGGAATATGTCCGTGGGCATCAATCTCCTGGTGGGCCTGGTGAAGAAGGCCGCCGCCGTCCTGGGGGACAGCTTTGACGTGGAAGTGGTGGAACGGCACCACCGCACCAAGGTGGACGCCCCCAGCGGCACGGCCATTATGCTGGCGGAGGCGGCGGCCTCCGCCCTGCCCCATGAAAGCCGTCTGGTGTATGAGCGCCAGAGCGTCCGCAAGCCCCGGGACCGGGAAGAGATCGGCATCTCCTCCGTCCGGGGCGGCACCATCGTTGGCGACCACGCGGTGATTTTTGCCGGCACCGACGAGGTAATCGAGTTGCGCCACAGCGCCTACTCCCGGGAAGTTTTCGCCACCGGCGCCGTCACCGCCGCCGCCTGGCTGGCCCGGCAGACGGAACCCGGCATGTACGACATGGGGGACGCCCTGGCGGAGGTCCTCTCCCGCTGAGGGCCCTCCCCATACCGCAGAAAGCGAGGTACGCGTGATGAAAAGATGCAGCCTGGCCCTGATCCTGGCAGCCGCCTTGCTCCTGGGAGCAGGCGCCCTGGCGGCCAATGTGGGCAGCTTCACCGATGTGGACTCCGGCGCCTGGTACGCAGACGCGGTAAAATACGTCACGGAAGAGGGCCTCTTCAACGGCAAGACCGACACCCTTTTCGCGCCCGGCGACACCATGACCCGGGGCATGTTCGTCACGGTCCTGGGCCGCTATGCCGACGTGGACCCCGATATCTGGATCGAGGGGGAGATCACCGCCTCCGGCGTGAATGTCCGCTCCACCGCCAGCACCGAGGGCAGCGTAGTGGCGGTGCTGACCACAGGCGACACGGTGTATGTCCTGGGCTACACCAATGGTTGGTATCAGATCCGTACCAAGGACGGCCAGGACGGTTACGTCCGCAACGACCTGATGCAGTGGAAGAGCAGCTTTTCCGATCTGGGGCTGCAGCAGTATTACACCCCCTATGTCCACTGGGCCTACAGCAAGGGTATCACCAGCGGCATCGAGGACAAGATCTTCGGCCCGGAGAATTCCATCACACGAGAGCAGATCTGTACGCTCTTCTATAACTATGTGGAAAAATCCGGCCTGACTTTGCAAAGAACGGTCTCCAGAGAGACCTTCCCCGATGACGCCCAGATCAGTTCCT
>CALWOS010000032.1 GCA_944383185.1 uncultured Oscillospiraceae bacterium | reverse complement strand
CTTTTTGGGTATGCAGTTTATTTTTTGCATATTTCCTCTGCCGCCGGGACATCCTACAAGGGAAATCCAGTAAAGGAGCAATGCACATGATCATGGACAGGATCGCCCTGGTCCTCGCCATCATCGGCGGGCTGAACTGGGGCAGCGTCGGTCTGTTCCGCTTTGACGTGGTAGCGTATCTCTTTGGCGGACAGACCAGCACCCTCAGCCGTGTGGTCTATACCCTGGTGGGTCTGGCCGCCATCTGGTGCATTTCCCTGTTGTTCCGCCAGGTGGACACCGGGGAAGAGCACACCTGACACGACCCCGGCGCCGCTGCCGGAACCGCCGCCCGCCAAATTTTGACGGGCGGCGGTCAGGCTGTCAAAAAGGCCAGGAGCCTTTTTGACAGAGGGAAGCGCACTTCGCTTTGCGCCTCGGTTGTCCGCCAAAGGCGGCCAATTCGACGCGCGCTCCGTGAGAAGTGTTTTTTCCGGGGCGCATGTCCCCGAAAAAACGGATTTTCACTTTGTTCGCGGCTTATGGCCGCGAATTCTCCGAAGGCTTTTGACAGTACGCAACGCCGCCCGCCAAATTTTGGCGGGCGGCGGTCAGGTTTTACATAGTTACATTGTTAAGGTAGAGCGCGCATATGCGTCCTCGGGGGCGGTGTTTTGCGCCCCACAGGCTCAGTCCTCTTTTTTCCGGCGCTGGTCCCGGCCGTAGAACTGCACGGAGGTGAACTCCCCCTCCAGCCGGGAGGTGAGTTGGGGATTGTAACGTTCGGCCAGGGCTTCAGGTGTGAGGCCTGTCACCAGGACCGTGGGCCGACGGGCGGTGAGCCGGGCGTCCAGAAGGCCATAGAGGGCGCTTTGGGAAAAACTGGTGAGCATCTCCGTCCCCAGATCGTCCAGGAGGAGCAACTCGCTCTCCTCCAGGCGGCGGACCTCCCGGGCGGCGGCCTCGCCGTGCTCCCGGGAGAATTTGGCCGCCTCATACTGTCCCAGAGCCCCGGCCACCGTGTCCAGTATGACCGTGTGCCCGGCTTCAAACACCGCCCGGGCGATGCAGGCGCAAAGGGCGCTCTTCCCCAGGCCTGGCCCGCCCCGGAGCAGCAGGTTCTGGCTCTCCGGGGTAAAGGACGCGGCGTATTTTTTCGCAAGCTCCAGCACTCCGGCCATGAAGGGGCGGGTGGCTTCGTCATAGATATCCAGGCGGAAGTCGGCAAAGTCCCCGCTCTGTCCCCGGAGCATCCTGGAAAGTTCCGCCTCCCGCTGCTTCTGGTATTCCTCCATCAGGCAGCTGCACGCCTGGCCCAGGACATAGCCCGTGTCCCGGCACTTGGGGCAGGAATAGATATCGTCCAGGCTGTCTCCCGGGAGGCCCGCCCGCTCCAGGCACAGGCGCTGGCGCTCCTGGAGCCGGGCGCTGCGCTGCTGGATCTCCGCCACGGCCCGTTCCGGGTCGTCCCCCTTCCGCAGGGCGGCGCCCACCACCTGGGCCATGAGCCCGGTGAGCTCCCGCTCCAGTTCCAGGGCCTCCGGCGCCTTTTCCGCTGCCAGAGCCCGGCGGCGGTCCTGTTCCCGGCGGTTTTCCCGCCGGCGCGCTTCCAGCACGTCCCTGGCCCGGGCCAGGAGCCGGGTGTCATACGCCATGCTCTCACCTCTCCTTTCAATGGGGCCGCGCCCGCCTGCACGTCAAAAAAGTCAGAACTTCTCCAAAAGCCGGCGCAGCCGCTCCTGCTCCTGGGGGGAGGGGGCCGCGGCGCCCTGCCCCTGCGCCGGGGCGGAGCCGGCCTGGGCGCGCTGCTCAGGGCGGCGGTCCCCGGCGCGGATCTCCGGCAGGGTGTGAAGCCCCGCCTGGTGCCAGCTGCTCAAGATGGAGTTCATGTAGGGCCACTTGAGCCCCCCGGTTTGGAGCACCGTCCGGTCATAGGCCTCCGCCACGGCCTCCGTACCGAAGCCCCACTCCGCCCAGCGTTCCAGATATTTCCGCTCGCTGGGGGAGAGGGCCCGGCCCCGGAGCTGGAGCTCGTCCCGATAGGCCTCCACTTGCTGGCCACGCTCCTGGCGGCGGCGGATATAGGCCTCCGCCTGATCCAGGGTGATGAGCTCCCGGTCCGCCCAGACATAGGCCTCCCGCTGGATCTGGCGCATGCTGGGCATGCGCTCCCCGGCGCGGAAGTCGATGCAGTACTGCACTAACTGTAAAATTACCTCCGGCGGCAGGGCCAGATAGTCGTAAATCCCAAAGAGGATTTTCAGATCTGCCCCGGAGAGCATCCGCCCCATGAGGCGCTGGACCTCGCCCACCAGGGCGGAAAAGGCGCCGTCTGCCTCCGCGCGCCTGGCCACGTCCTGGGCGCTGTATTCCGGCAGCTCCTGGGCCGGGCGCAGATGGGCTCTGGAGGCCGCGGCTTCCCGGGCCGGAACCTCCGCCCCGGCAGCGCCCCGGCGCAGGAGGCCCAGGCGGGAGAGGGTGTCCGCCGCCGCCTCCACCTCCCGGCGGGTGCGGCCCAGCTCCTGGGCGCAGCGCGCCGTGTCCAGGGCGCCGCCCCGGCGCAGCAGCCAGAGATAGACCAGAGCCGCGGCGCCATCCGACTGGGCGATGAGCTTGTCCGCGTGACTGGCGGGGAGGGCCAGCAGCGTCCCCCCGTCCAGGGTGTAAATGCTATCCATACCGTACTTCCGTTTCTATTTCCCCAGACGGGGAATTTCTTTTTTTGATTATAGCATCATCTTCTCCCTGAGGCAAGCGGGCGCAGCGGCGCTTTTCCCGGGATAGGAAACAACCCGGGCGCAAAAATAAGCCGCAAGTACTTGTGAAACCCTACCGAAACGTGGTATGATAACTCTGTATTACTATGATTATTCCCGGGGGCGGGCGCCCCTTTGCGGAAATACAGAAAAAGTCTGGAGGAAGCACCATGGCAAAAAAAGTTTCCAAGCTGGTACAGGTGGACATCGCCGGGCGGACCTATTCCCTGAGCACCACGGATGACCCCGAGGACCTGCGCCTCCTGGCCGACTATGTCACCACCCGCATCCTGCGCATCAAGCGGGAGAGCGGAGCCTCCCCCCTGGACTGCGCCACCATCGCCGCCATGGAGTTGGCGGAGGACCTGAATCTCCTCACCGCCCGGTATGAGAAGCTGGAAGCCCAGCTCAAGCGCCGTGCCACCAAGGCTGCGTCCGGCGCCAAGGCCCAGGACAAGCCCCAGGGCAAGGATGCAGAGGGCGCGCAGGCCTGACGCGGAGCGGAAAGGACTTGCCCCATGATGGAACTTTTGGTCCCCGCCGGCAACGGCGAGGCGGTGGTAGCCGCGGTCCAGTCCGGGGCGGACGCGGTCTATCTGCCCCTGGGGAGGGGGTATTTCTCCCCGGAAGCCCTGGAAAAAGCCCTGCACTACTGCCGTGCCCGGGACTGCCTGGCCTATGTGGCCTTCCCAGGGCTCTATGCGGACCGGGACCTGGCGGATCAGGCCGGGCTGGCGGTCCAGGCCGCCCGGCAGGGTGCCGCTGCCTTTCTGGTGCGGGATCTGGGCCTGGCCCGTACCCTGCGGCAGATTCTCCCGGAGCTCCCTCTGTATGCCCCTATGGAGATGGACGTCCATGACATCGGCGGCGTCCTGGCCCTCCATGCTCTGGGCTACAGCCGGGTGTGCCTGGCCCCGGAGACGGATTTTGCCGCCGCCGCCGCCATCGCCCGGCAGTCCCCCGTCCCTGTCGGCGTACAGCTCCAGGGAGAGCTGTGCGTTGCCCGGCCAGGCCACTGCCGTCTGGCGGAGGCCATGGGGGAGAGCGGGGACGGCGCGTGCCCCAAGCCCTGCCGCCGGGATCTGAGCCTGGGCGGGCGGATGGACAGCTTTCCTTTGAGCGTCCGGGACCGCTGCCTTTTGGAAAACCTGGACCGTCTGGCGGAGGCCGGGGTGGCCGTGGGGCTCCTGGGCCGGATCGACACGCCGCCGGAGCAGCTCGCCCTGGGCTGCCGCCTGGCCCGGGACTTCCTCCGGGACGGCAAGCGCCCGACAGCCCAGGACTTGGACCAATTGGAGAGCGCTTTTTCCCGCTATGGTTTCGCTGAGGGCGGTTTTTTCGGGAAGGAGGATCCCCAGGAGAGCCTCTCCGCCGCGCCCCGGCCGGAGCCGGAGCGGGAGGTGCAGAAATTTATCGCCGAGCTCCAAAAAGGCTATACGGAAGGGGAACTGCGCCGGGTGCCGGTACGCTTTGCAGCCCGGCTCCGGCCGGGGCAGCCTTCGGAGTTTGCCGTGACCGACAGCCTGGGGAATAAGGCTGCCTGCCGGGGCCCGGTGCCCGCGCCGGCGCCGGAGAGCGCCGGACTCAGCGACCGGGCGCTGGCCGAGATCCTGGGCCGCACCGCGGGCACGCCGTTCCATATGGAAGAGGCCCTGTGCCAGATATCGCCGGGCCTCGGCGTCCTGGAGGAGGCTTTGGGGGAAATCCGCAAGGGTCTGCTGCAGGACCTGTCGGAGCTCCGGGGCAAGGTGCCCCCCTGTGCCGTGCGGCCCATGCCCGCCACCCCGGAGGATGCCGGGGAACCCGGCCCTCCCAAACTGATTGTCCACCTGCGCTCCGCCCAGCAGCTCAGCCGGGAATTGGCGGATTGCAAGCCGGATTATCTCTATCTGCCCCTGGAAGACCTCGCGTCCAACCCCAAGCCCCTGGCGGCCTTTGCCGCGGCGGGGGTGACACCTGTGGCGGTGCTGCCGCCTGTGCTCCCTCCGGACCAGGGGGAGGAACTGCGCCGCATGCTCCTGGAAGTCCGGGACATGGGCGTGAAGGAGGTTCTGGCCGACGACATGGGCCAGGTACTCCTGTGCCGGGCCCTGGACTTTTCTGTCCGGGGCGGGCTGGGCCTCCGGGCGGCCAACGCCTGGACGCTCCAGGTTCTCCGGGAGACCCGGCTGCTCTCCGCCACCCTTTCGCCGGAGCTGCGGCTGTCCCACATCCACGCCATGCCCAAGCCCCTTGCCGCGGAGCTGGTGGCCTATGGACGGCTGCCCGTGCTGGTGACGGACCGCTGCCTCATCCGCAAGAGCGCCGGGCGCTGCATCTGTCAGAATCCCTGCCACCTTTCAGACCGTCAGGGGGCCATGTTCCCTATCATGAGGGAATTTGGATGCAGAAACGTGATATATGACACCAAAAAGCTTTTCCTGGCGGACCGCCGCCGGGATTATGAGCAGGCGGGGCTGTGGGCCGTCCGCCTGATGATGACCACGGAGAGCCCCCGGGAGTGCGTGGCGGTGACCCAGGCATTCCAGGGCCGGGGCGGCTACCGGCCCAACTGCGCCACCCGGGGCCGCTACTACGCCTGAAAGGCCCACAGGAAAGGAAAGAACGCCCTTGCAAAAAGCGCCTTTGATCCTGGCCTCCGCCTCCCCCCGGCGGCTGGCCCTCCTGCGGGAAGCGGGCTTCCCGGCTCCCATTGTCCGGCCCGCCCTGGCCCCGGAGCCCCGCCTCGCGGGCCTCGCACCCGGGGAGATGGTGACGGCCCTGGCCCTGGCCAAAGCCCGGGACGCCGCGGCCCGCTCCCCGGAGCCGGGCGCCGTGGTCCTGGGGGCGGACACCGTTGTGGCTCTGGATGGGGAGATCCTGGGAAAGCCCCGTGACGCAGAAGAGGCCGGGGACATGCTCCGCCGCCTCTCCGGACACCGCCACGCGGTCTACACGGGACTGGCCCTTCTCCACGCCGGGCGGGAGCTTGTCCGCCGGGAAGTTACCCGGGTGTACTTCCGGGAGCTGTCCCAATGGGAGATCGACGCCTATGTGTCCACCGGGGAGCCTCTGGACAAGGCGGGTGCCTATGGCATCCAGGGCCGGGCCGGCGTGTTTGTCCGGCGGCTGGAGGGGGACTACTTCTCCGTGGTGGGGCTGCCCCTTTGCACCTTTTCGGAAATGCTCAAAGAACTGGACGTGGAACTGCTGTGATCAAATTCCTGAAAACCAAAGGCCTGCGATTGCTGGCCGTTGTACTGGCCGTGGTGATCCTGGCGGCCGTTGTCTCGGGCGTCCGGGGCGGCAACGCCGGTTTTTTCTCCAACGCCGCGGCCACCGTCACCCGCCCGCTGCGCCAGGCGGCCACTGCTGTGGCCGGCTGGCTGGAGGACGTGTACGGCTACCTCTACCGCTATAACCAGCTCCAGGCGGAAAACGAGGCCCTCCAGGCCCAGGTGGCCGAGCTCCAAAGCCAGCTCCGGGAGGCGGAGGAGGCTGTGGAAGAGAACAGCCGCTTGCGCGCGCTCCTGGATTTTGAGGAGCGGCACTCGGACTTTGTCTTGGAGAGCACCCGGATTGTGGACTGGACCGCCTCCAACTGGACCCGCTCTTTCACCATCAGCAAGGGTGAGGACGCGGACATCGCCCTGGGCGACTGCGTCATCACGGAGGCCGGGGTCCTGGTGGGCCAGGTGACGGAGCTGGGCAGCAACTGGGCCACGGTGCGCACTGTCATCGATGTGGACGCCAATGTGGGCGCCCTGGTGGGCGAGGCGGGCAACGCCGCCATGCTGGTGGGGGACTTCACCCTCATGCAGTCCGGCCAGGCCAAGCTCACCTACCTCACTGAGGGGACGCAGCTTCTGGAGGGGGACAGCGTCCTCACCTCCGGCAAGGGCGGCGTTTTCCCCCAGGGGCTCCTGGTGGGTACCATTGCCGAGGTCCACACGGAAGCCGGAGGCCAGACCCCCTATGGCGTGGTGGAACCCGCCTGCGACCTGGACAACTTGAGCCAGGTGTTCGTCATCAAGGATTTCAACGTGGTGGAGTGAGGCGGAAGCTATGATCTATGACCTCATCAATTGGGGCAAGCTCCGCAAGGCCCTGCTCTACGGCGCGTTGCTCCTGGCAGCTCTGGGGGTGCATTCCCTGGTGCTCAGCCACATCCCCGTGCTGGGCGTCCGGGCGGCCTTTGTGCCGGCCCTGGTGGTCTTTATGGCCATGTATGAAGGGCCGGTCTGGGGCTGTATGTACGGCCTGCTGGCGGGCCTTCTGTACGACGGCGTCACAGGCTGTGCGGTGCTTCACACCTGTGTGCTGCCCCTGCTGGGCTTTGCCGGGGGCTTCCTCAGCCAGTTTTTCTTGAACCGCCGGACCTTCGCTTGCGTGTGCGTGGCCTTCGCGGGGCTGCTGCTGTGCTCCCTGGTGGAGGGGGGCAGGCTCCTCCTCCGGGGGGACGGGCCCTGGTCCATTTTGTGGACGGTGCTGCTCCAGTCGGTCTGGGGTATGCTCCCGGCCATGGCCTTTTACTTCCCGCTTCGGGCTTTAGGCCGGAAAAAGCCCGAAGAATTATAATTGAAAAAAAGCCCCATTTTTGCCCGGAGGCCCGGGCAACTGCTGCCAGACCGGCCTTTTTCCGGGCCGGACAGCCCGGCATTTCCCCAGCACCCCTTTGGAAAGGAGACCCCATGGACCGTAACATCAAGCCTGGACGCCTGGCCGCCATGGCCGTGGTGCTGCTGCTGTTCGTCGGCGGCTATCTGCTGAACCTCTACAAGCTCCAGATCGTGGAGGGCGCGGCCTACTATGAGATGAGCCAGAACAACATCGTCTCCACCCGGACGGTCACCGCCGCCCGGGGGAACATCCTGGACCGCTATGGCCGGGTGCTGGTGTCCAACCGGAGCTGCAACAACCTCACCATCAACTCCACGGAGCTTTTCCAGGATGACCTGGACTCCAACGCCGTCATCCTCCAGCTGTGCAACACCCTCACCGCCTGCGGCGACACCTGGATCGACGAGCTGCCCATCACCATGGAAGCCCCCTTTGAGTATGTGGACAATATGACCGACGTTCAGCGTATCCTCCTGGACGCTTACATCGACAATATCCAGGCCGAGTATGACTCCGACTTTCCGGATGACCCCACCGCCGTGGAACTCATGGCCTTTTTCCGCAGCCGCTACAAAATTGACAACAACTACGACTCCACCCAGATGCGCATCATCGCCGGGGTGCGCTATGCGGTGAACGTGCGGCACATCATCCCCACCTCCGACTACATTTTTGCCGAGGACGTGTCCATCGAGTCCATCACCCGGCTCATGGAGCAGGATCTCCCGGGCTTCCACGTAGAGGTGAGCTACGTCCGGGAATACGAGACCATCTACGCCGCCCATCTTCTGGGCTATGTCGGGCAGATGGACAGCGTGGAATATCAGACATATCAGACCCAGGGCTATCCCCTGAACGCCATTGTGGGCAAGTCCGGCGTGGAGCTGGCCTTTGAGAGCTATCTCCACGGGACGGACGGTACCGCCCAGGTGACCTCCACGGCCAACGGCACCGTCACCGGTACCACCTATGTGGAGGACCCGGAGCCGGGGAACCACGTCTACCTCACCATTGACATCGGCCTCCAGGAGGCGGCGGAGCAGGCCCTGGGCAGCTTTATCACCCTGGAGAACGCCGCGCGCGAGGCGGAGAACGAACAGGCCGTTCTCACCGGCGAAAGCACCCAGGAGCTCATCACCGGCGGGGCCCTGGTGGCCATCGACGTAAAAACCGGGGAGCCCCTGGCCCTGGCCAGCTATCCCAGCTACGACCTGGCTACGTTCCGGGACGATTACAACGAGCTGCTCCAGGACGATGTGACCACACCTCTGGTGAACCGGGCCCTGTCGGGCCTCTATGAGCCGGGCTCCACCTACAAGATGTGTACGTCCATCGCCGCCCTGGACACCGGGCTCATCAGCACCGGCACCACCATCACCGACGAGGTCACCTACTCCCGCTACGCGGACCAGGGCTACGCCCCCAGCTGCTGGATCAAGAGCAGCGGCGGCTCTCATGGCACCATCAACGTCAGCCAGGCCCTCTCCGTGAGCTGCAACTACTTCTTTTACGCCATGGGCGACCAGCTGGGGGAAGAGACCATGACCCAGTATGCCCAGCTCTTTGGCTTTGGCCAGAATACGGGAATTGAACTTGCCGAAGACACCGGCTACATCGCCACGCCGGAGCGCCTGGAAGAGACCCAGGGCCGGGACTGGTACGCCGGCGACAACCTCCAGGCGGCCATCGGCCAGTCTGTCCACCAGTTCACCCCCATCCAGATCGCCAACTATGTGGCCACCGTGGCCAACGGCGGCCACCGCTACAGCACCAGTATCCTCAAGTCCGTCCGGAGCTATGACTATTCTGAACAGGTATACGAGCGGCAGCCGGAGGAAGTGGAGACCATCGAGACCGCCGACGAGAACTGGCAGGCGGTCCACGAGGGTATGCGCGGCGCTGCCAACAACGTCGACGGTACGGCCTACACGGTATTTGGCAACTACGCCTACTGCACGGTAGCCGCCAAGACCGGCACCGCCCAGACCGGTGACAACCGGATGAACAACGCCGTGTTCGTCTGTTATGCCCCCTATGACGATCCGGAAATTGCCGTGTGCGTGGTGGTGGAGAAGGGCGCCGCCGGCGCCTCCCTGGGCAACATCGCCAAGGAGGTCCTGGACTACTATTTCCGCTTCCAGGACAGCACCACCAACTTTGAAAACGAGGGTTCCCTGCTGAAATAAATTCGAAAAAGTATTGTTTTTTCCCTTTTGGACGTGTATAATGAATTGTCTAAGTATTATGATATGTTTATATTTTGCAGGGAGTCCCGGAGCAGACGGGCTTCTTGGTCTCCCGCAGGCTGAAACGATAAAGGAGGAACCATGAACATTGCCCTCATGGCCCATGATGGAAAAAAAGAGCTGATGGTCCAGTTTTGCATTGCCTACTGCGGTATCCTCGCCGGACACAACATCTGTGCCACCGCCACCACCGGCAAACTGGTGAGCGAGGCCACTGGCCTGCCCATCCAGCTCTACCTCTCCGGGGAGCAGGGGGGTGTGCAGCAGATCGGCGCCCGCATCGCCTACAATGAGATCGACCTGGTGCTCTATTTCTGCGACCCCGCCACTCCGGGGAAGGACAGCATCGGGGAGATCGCCCGGCTGTGCGACCAGCACTCTATCCCCTTTGCCACCAACGCCGCCACGGCGGAGGTGCTGATCCTGGGCCTGAGCCGGGGCGACTTCGGCTGGCGCGACATTGTCAACCCCACCCGCTAGGCCTCTCTTGCCCGTACCCAAGCGCTGAAAACCGCCCTCGCCGCTCCCGGCGGGGGCGTAGTTGTGATATGCAAAAAAGGAGCGAAAACCGCTATGGAACGCATCAAGCCCCGCACCCTCTCCGGCTTTATGGAACTCCTGCCCCGGGAGCAGCAGCTTCTGGAGGGGATGATGGCCGTCCTCCGCCGGACCTATGCCCTATACGGCTTTACCCCTCTGGATACCCCCCTGATCGAAGCCAGCGAAGTGCTCCTGGCCAAGGGCGGCGGGGAGACAGAAAAGCAAATCTACCGCTTTCACAAGGGGGACACGGATCTGGCGCTGCGCTTTGATCTCACCGTGCCCCTGGCCAAATATGTGGCCCTCCACTACGCCGAGCTCACCTTCCCTTTCCGCCGGTACCAGATCGGCAAGGTCTACCGGGGCGAGCGGGCCCAGCGGGGCCGCTTCCGGGAGTTTTACCAGGCGGACATCGACATCATCGGGGACGGCCAGCTTAGCGTCATGAACGAGGCGGAGATCCCCGCCATTATCCACCATGCCTTCACCCGCCTGGGGCTCCGGCGCTTCCGCATCCGGGTGAACAACCGGAAGATCTTAAACGGCTTTTACGCCATGCTGGGCCTTGCGGAGAAGTCCGGGGACATCATGCGCACCGTGGACAAACTGGACAAGATCGGCCCGGAAAAGGTGAAGGCCCTCCTCATGGGGGAGGACATCGGCCTTGCGGCGGCCCAGGCGGAGGAGATCCTCCGCTTCATGGCCATCACCGGCACCAACGGGGAGGTCCTCGCCGCGCTGGAGGGCTACCGGGGCCGGGATGCGGCCTTCGACCTGGGGCTTGACGAGCTCCGGGCCGTGACGGAACACCTTGCCGCCTTCGGCGTGCCGGAAGGGCGCTTCGCCGTGGACCTGACCATCGCCCGGGGCCTGGACTACTACACGGGCACCGTGTACGAAACGGAGATGCAGGACCACCCGGAGATCGGCTCCATCTGCTCCGGCGGGCGCTACGACAACCTGGCAGAGTACTATACGGACAAAAAACTTCCCGGCGTGGGCATTTCCATCGGCCTTACCCGGCTGTTTTATGTCCTCAACGAGCAGGGGATGCTCAACCGGGAGAGGAACACCGCCCCGGCGGACGCCCTGGTGATCCCCATGATGGAGGATCTCAGCTTCCCCGTCTCCGTGGCCACCACGCTCCGGAGCGCCGGAGTGCGCACCCAGCTCTACACGGAGCCGAAGAAACTCAAGCAGAAATTCGCCTACGCCGACAAGCTGGCCATCCCCTTCGTCGTGGTCATCGGGGAGGATGAGGCCGCCAAAGGCCAGGTCTCCCTCAAGGACCTGGCCACCGGGGAGCAGCGCCTCCTTTCCCCGGCTGATGCCGCCGCCGCCATCCGTGCGGCCCTGGCGCCCCGAAACAGCGAGCCGGTGATCCGGGAAAAATGATGGTCGGAAAAGGCGGAGCCTTTTCCGACCAAGAAGACAGCGCTCCGCTTCGCACAGGTTTTGTCCGCCAAGGCAGGCAAAGCCCACGCACGCTCCATGAGAAGTGTTTTTCCCGAGGCGGAAAGCAGAAATACGCACAACACACCAGAAAGAGACTAGGAGCTGAAGGAATATGACACAGGATCGTACCCATACCTGCGGCGAGCTGCGCCTTTCCCACGTGGGGCAGAAGGTGCGCTTGGCCGGTTTTCTGGAAAATATGCGGGAGGTGGGCCAGAACTTCGCCTTTGTGGTCCTCCGGGACTTTTACGGCACCACCCAGATCGTGGTGGAGGACGCGGAGCTTTTCCGCCGTTTCAAGGAGCTGAACAAGGAGTCCGCCGTGGCCGTCACGGGCACAGTCCGGGAGCGGGCCAGCAAAAACCCCAAGCAGGCCACCGGGGACATCGAGGTGGTGCCCGAGACGCTGGAGGTCCTGGGCCGCTGCCGCCACGGGGAGCTGCCTTTTGAGATCAACCGCTCCACCCAGGCGGACGAGGCGCTGCGCCTCAAGTACCGCTACCTGGACCTGCGCAACCCCGCGGTGAAGGAGAACATCCTCCTGCGCTGCCGGGTGGTGTCCGCCCTGCGCCGGGCCATGGAGGGGGAGGGCTTTGTGGAGATCACAACCCCCATCCTCACTGTCTCCAGCCCCGAGGGGGCCCGGGACTACCTGGTCCCCAGCCGGAAGCACCCGGGGAAGTTTTACGCCCTGCCCCAGGCGCCCCAGCAGTTCAAGCAGCTGCTGATGACCGCGGGCTTTGACCGTTATTTCCAGATCGCCCCCTGCTTCCGGGACGAGGACGCCCGGGGGGACCGTTCCCCCGGCGAGTTCTACCAGCTGGATATGGAGATGGCCTTTGCCGGCCAGGAGGATGTGTTCGCCGTCCTGGAGCGGGTGCTGCCCCCCATCTTTGCGGAGTACGGCGCCTACAGTGCCGCCTCCTCCGCCCCCTTCGCCCGCATCCCCTATACGGAGGCCATGGAGAAGTACGGCTCCGACAAGCCGGACCTGCGCATCGACCTCACCGTCCAGGACGCCACGGCGCTGCTGGCCGGCTGCGGCTTCGGCCCCTTTGAAGGGAACACCGTGAAGGCCATCGTGGTCACGGACTTCTCCGGTACCCGCAAGCAGATCGACGGCCTCTGCGCTGAGGTGGAGGTCCAATCCGGGGAGAAGGCCTACTGGTTCCGCTATGATGAAAACGGAGAGATCGTGGGCGGCATCGCCAAGTTCGTCCAGCCCCTGAAGGAACAGCTGGTCTCCGCCCTGGGTCTCACAAAGGGCTGCTTTGTGGGCCTCGCTGCAGGGAAGAAGGGCGCGGCCCAGAAGACCGCCGGCGTGCTGCGCAACAAGCTGGGCAATTTCTGCCCCAACCATATGGACAGGGAAAAGTACGAGTTCTGCTGGATCGTGGATTTCCCCATGTACGAGATCGGGGAGGAGAGCGGGGAACTGGAGTTCTGCCACAACCCCTTCTCCATGCCCAACGGCGGGCTGGAGGTGCTGCAAAAGGCCGCCACCGGGGAGGTGGACCCCCTGACCATCACCGCCTTCCAGTACGACCTGGTGTGCAACGGCGTGGAGCTCTCCTCCGGCGCGGTGCGGAACCACGACCCCGAGATCATGATCGAGGCCTTCCAGCTGGTAGGCTTGGGGGAGGCAGACGTGAAGGCCAAGTTCCCTGCCATGTACAACGCCTTCACCTACGGCGCCCCGCCCCACGCGGGCATCGCCCCGGGTGTGGACCGGATGGTCATGCTCCTGGCGGGCACCGAGTCCATCCGGGAGATCATCCCCTTCCCCATGAACAAAAACGCCCAGGACCTTATGATGGGCGCGCCTGGAACAGTAGAGCAGAAGCAGCTGGACGAGCTGCACATCGCCTGCACGGCAACAGAGGAAGAGTAAGCCGCGCCCATCATCTCATCGAGGCTCCGCCGAAGCCCAGCGGAGCGGGTTCGGTGGGAAGAGGAGCCGCAGCGAAAGGAGCGAGCTTTCCTGCCCCGCGTGAAAGCGAGGGATCTGGCGCTTGCGGCGACGAGGGCGCGCCTGGCACGGTAGAGCAGAAGCAGCTGGACGAGCTGCACATTGCCGTCACGGAGACCGAGGAAACGTAAGAAGCGCCCCCTCTCCCGGGCCCGGGAGAGGGGGCGGGCGGAAAAAAGGAGGGCTGTGCCCTATGGTGTCCAAGGTGCGCTCCCTGGGCCTCTCCGGCCTGGGAGGCTTCGGGGTGAGCGTGGAGTGTTTTCTCTCCGGGGGGCTCCCCGCCTTTGAGGTGGTGGGCCTGCCGGACACGGCGGTGAAGGAGGCCCGGGACCGGGTCCGCGCCGCCATGAAAAACTGCGGCATGAACTTCCCTGTGAGCCGCCTTACGGTGAACCTGGCCCCGGCGGACAAGAAAAAGGCCGGGACAGTGTATGACCTTCCCGTGCTGCTGAGCATCCTTCTGGTCTCGGGCTACCTGCGGGACCCGGGGACGGAGCGGGCCTTCCTGGGGGAGCTGAGCCTCACAGGGGAGCTGCGCCCCATCCGGGGCGCTCTTTCCATGGCCCTGGCCGCCCGGCGGGAGGGCGTCCGGGAGCTCTATCTCCCGGCGGAAAATGCGCCGGAGGCAGCCTTCGCCGAGGAGGTGACGGTCTACGGCGTCCGGAACCTGCCGGAGCTTCTGGCCCACCTCTCCGGGGAGGCGCCGATCGCCCCCGCCCGGCCCCCGGCGCTCACGGCCGCCTCCGGCGAGGCGCCGGATTTTGCCGACGTGAAGGGCCAGGAGAACGTGAAGCGGGCTTTGGAGATCGCCGCCGCGGGCGGGCACAACATCCTCCTGGTAGGCCCGCCGGGTTCCGGGAAGAGCATGTTGACCAAGCGCCTGCCCTCCATCCTCCCGGACATGAGCCGGGACGAGGTGATGGAGACCACAGAGGTCTGGTCGGTGATGGGCCTGACGGACAGCCGCAACCCCATCGTCACCCGCCGGCCCTTTCGCTCCCCCCACCACACGGTTTCCGCCGTGGCCCTGGCAGGGGGCGGGGCCAACCCTCGTCCTGGGGAGATCTCCCTGGCCCACAACGGCGTGCTCTTTTTTTTTTTTCTTCCGGAATTCCGCCGGGACGTGCTGGAAGTGATGCGCCAGCCCCTGGAGGACGGGGTGGTCACCGTCTCCCGGGCGGCGGGGAGCGTGCGCTTTCCGGCGGACTTCATGCTGGTGTGCGCCATGAACCCCTGCCCCTGCGGCTGGCACGGCCAGCCGGGGGATCGCTGCCGCTGCACCCCGGCGCAGGTCCAGCGGTACCGCAGCCGCATTTCCGGTCCGCTTTTGGATCGGATTGACATGATTGTGGAAGTTCCAGCCCTGGACTTCGAGGCTCTGAGCACCCGTCCCGCCGGAGAACGCTCCGCGGACATCCGCGGGCGGGTCAACGCCGCACGGGCGCGCCAGACCGCCCGCCAGGGCTGCCCCAGCGCCCGGATGGACAGCCGGGCGCTCCAGCGCTGGTGCGCCTTGGATGAGAGCTGTCGGGAGCTGATGCGCCAGGCCTTTGACGCCATAGGCCTCACCGGGCGGAGCTATGACCGCATCCTCCGGGTGGCCCGGACCATCGCGGATCTGGACGGGGCGGATACGCTCATGCCCCAGCACCTGGCGGAGGCCATCCAGTACCGTACCTTCCGCCTGGAGGACGGGGAATGAATCCGCTTTGCGGAACCAAATGAGAAAGGGAGGAAGCTCCTTTGCGGGATATGATTTTACTCAAACAGGGAGAGATTGTCCTCAAGGGC
>CALWOS010000031.1 GCA_944383185.1 uncultured Oscillospiraceae bacterium | reverse complement strand
CGCTCCCGGCGCTTGTCCACAATGGCCATGTTCACGCCCATCTTGTGGGAGAAGAGGCGGGCCCGGGCCACGCTGCCCACGTCGGGGGAGACCACCATCACGTCCTCGTTGGATTTGCCGTAGCGGGTGAGGAAAAAGTTGGTGAACAGCGGCGCGCCCAGGAGGTTATCCACGGGGATGTCGAAAAAGCCCTGGATCTGGTTGGCGTGGAGATCCATAGTGAGGACCCGGTCCGCGCCGGCGGTGGTGATCAGGTTGGCCACCAGCTTGGCGGAGATGGGGTCCCGAGACTTGGCCTTGCGGTCCTGGCGGGCATAGCCGAAGTAGGGCATGACCGCGGTAATACGTCCGGCGGAGGCCCGGCGCATGGCGTCGATCATGATGAGCAGCTCCATGAGGTTGTCGTTGACCGGACCGCAGGTGGACTGGATGATGAACACGTCTGCGCCGCGGACCGGCTCGTTGACGGAGATGGAGCACTCGCCGTCGGCGAATTGGGTGGCGATGGACTTGCCCAAGGGGATGTTCAGGTCAAAACAGATGCTTTTGGCAAGATCCGGGTTGGAATTGCCGGAAAACACCTTGACCTCTTTCCCGTGTGAAATCATCGGAAGATACCTCTCTTTGTTTCAAAAATCCGTGCTGATACCCAGGGTTTGTTCCCACGCAGCATAGCTTGTCAAGCTTAGTATAGCAAAGGAATGGCAAAATGAAAAGGGCGAAAACAGCATTTTTCGCCGCAGGTGGGAAAAGATGCCTGGAAATCCCTGCCAGCTCAGCTGTAAAGGGGGGTGGAGAGATAGCGCTCTCCCCCGTCCGGAAGGATAAGGGCGATGGTGCGCCCGCGCCACGCCGGTTCCCGGGCCAGTGCCATGGCTGCCCACAGCGCCGCGCCCCCGGAGATCCCGCACAGAATACCCTCCGCCGCCGCCAGCTCCCGGGCCGCGGCGTAGGCCTCTTCCTCCGTGGCCGTCATGATCCGGTCCAGGACGGCCCGGTCCAGGGTCTCCGGCACCAAGCCCGCGCCGATGCCCATGAGTCCGTGGGGGCCTGGCGCCCCGCCGGAGAGCACCGGCGATCCGGCGGGCTCTACGGCCACCAGCGTGATGGCGGGATTTCGCTCTTTGAGATAGCGCCCCGCTCCGGAGAGGGTGCCCCCGGTACCCACGCCGGCCACCAGAGCGTCCAGTTTCCCATCCGTGTCCGCCCAGAGCTCCGGCCCGGTGGTCCGGTAATGGGCCTCGGGGTTTGCGGGGTTGGTGAACTGCCCGGCCAGGAAACTGCCGGGGGTCCCGGCGTGGAGGCGCTCCGCCTCCGCGATGGCCCCGGCCATGCCCGCCGCTGCGGGGGTGAGGACTACCTGGGCGCCGTAGGCCGCCAGGAGCTTCCTCCGCTCCAAGCTCATGGATTCGGGCATGGTGAACACGGCTTTATAGCCCCGGGCGGCGGCCACAGCGGCAAGGCCGATGCCGGTGTTGCCGGAGGTGGGCTCGATGATGGTGGCGCCGGGGCGAAGGGCGCCTTTCGCCTCGGCGTCCTCCACGATGGCGAGGGCTACCCGGTCCTTTGCGCTGCCGGCGGGATTGCGGGCCTCCAGTTTGGCCAAAAGGGCGGCGTCCAGGCCCAGCCGGCGCTCCAGGGCGCCCAGCCGGAGCAGGGGCGTGCCGCCGATGAGCTCTGTAACAGAGGTGTAGATTCCCATATTTGTGTATCCTTTCTGTTAGGAAGGTTTGGGGATTTGTGCCCATTATATACCCGGGCGGCGGGGCGCGCAAGCCTGCGGGGGGCTTTACAAACCCCATGGGGATGTATATAATAATACGGATACCGAATAAGGAGAAATTCACTATGCTGGAATTTGAAGAATATAAACAGAAACTCAACGGGCTCAAGCCCGACCTGGAGAACCTCCAGACGGCGCTGAAGCTGGACGACGCCAGGGCGGAGATCGCCCAGCTGGAGGCGGAGGCCGCCCAGGAGGGCTTCTGGAACGACCTGCAGCGCAGCTCCAAGGTCCTGCAGCGCACCAAGCAGCTCAAGAGCAAGTGCGAGCAGTTCGACAAGCTCCAGAGCGCTTGGGAGGACCTTTACACCCTGTGTGAGATGGCCCTGGAGGAAAACGACGACTCCATGCTGGAGGAGCTGGCCCGGGACTACGGCGCCTTTGAAAAGAAGCTGGAGGAGACCCGGCTGAGCACCCTGCTCTCCGGGGAGTATGACAGCGCCGGCGCCATCCTCTCCTTCCACGCCGGCGCCGGCGGCACCGAGGCCCAGGACTGGGCCCAGATGCTCTACCGGATGTACACCCGCTGGGCCGAGCGCCATGGCTTCAAGTACAAGGTCCTGGACTATCTGGACGGGGAGGAGGCCGGGCTCAAAAGCGCCACTATCGCCATCGACGGGGAGAACGCCTACGGCTACCTCAAAAGCGAAAACGGCATCCACCGCTTAGTGCGCATCTCCCCCTTCGACGCCTCCGGCCGCCGGCAGACCAGTTTCGCCGCCGTGGAGGTCATGCCCCAGATCACCGACGACACAGAGATTGAGATCCGGCCCGAGGACCTGAAGGTGGACACCTACCGTTCCTCCGGCGCCGGCGGGCAGCACGTGAACAAGACCGAGAGAGCCATCCGCATCACCCACATCCCCTCCGGCGTAGTGGTCTCCTGCCAGACCGAGCGCAGCCAGCACCAGAACCGGGAATACGCCATGCAGATGCTCCGGGCCAAACTGGCGGAGATCAAGGAGCGGCAGCACCTGGAGAAGATCGAGGACATCAAGGGCGTGCAGATGAAAATCGAGTGGGGCAGCCAGATCCGCTCCTATGTCTTTATGCCCTATACCCTGGTCAAAGACCACCGCACCGGCTACGAAAACGGTAACATCACCGCCGTTATGGACGGCGATCTCGACGGGTTCATCAATGCCTATCTGGCCATGAAGGCCGGCCAATAAGGCAGAAAATACAAATAATTTATTAAAAACCGCGTCAGAACGCGGAAAACTGCCACAGGACGTTGGGCTCCTGTGGCAGTTTCCCTTTCATCGCAACACCGTCTCTCTTTGTGCGTATATCGGATGGTGGCATTGACGATCACCATCTACGTTGAGATTACGGTTCCAGATTGCTCTCATCAAACAAAGGCGATTGGAAAAACTCGCCGCAAACGGCATGGACGCTTGCGGCGAGTTCGATGGTGCGAGTGGTGATAGAGGACTTGCGGAGTCCACAAAAGGAAATCAAACCGGAGCTTAAGCGGCAGCGGGTCCGGTTTGGAAAGGAGCCGCAACAGAATGCGCGAGCGGCGGCTTTTGTAAAAAAGTCGCCGCGAACGATATGCCGTTCGCGGCGACGTGGTTGCGGAGGCAGGATTTGAACCTACGACCTTCGGGTTATGAGCCCGACGAGCTACCGGACTGCTCCACTCCGCGATATTTTGTTATGCCTGTAATGTGAGCTTTATTATGATAGCACACAGGAGGGTGCAAGTCAAGTGTTTTTTTGCGCACTCCCAGCGCGGGAGGATTTAGAGGAAAAATCCCTCGGGCGAGCACCCTTGACAGGCCGCAAGGGGGGTGATAACATGAGTTTATTCCCGCCGGTGTGGTGGAATTGGCAGACACAAGGGACTTAAAATCCCTCGGCGGCAACGCTGTACGGGTTCAAGCCCCGTCACCGGTACCACGTCGGAGCAAAGTCCGCTTTGCTCCGACGTCTTTTATGCCTACGGCAAAAAAGACGCCATCCGCCCGCTCCCTTGCTCCTCCTTTCAAAATTGAACCCACTTCGTTGGGCTTCCATTTTGTTTTGCTTGAATTCATAGGTGCAACTGCTATAAGAACACCTGCACCACGTCGTAGCGAACCTCGTATCGTTCGCGACGGCGTTTTTTCGTACCGAATCAACGCCATTGCGCATTCACTCCACCGTTCCTCCCATTTCGAAATTGAACCCGCTGCGCTGGGTTCACAGCTGATTGCCGCCGCCAAGCATATGCTCTGCGGCGATTCAGCTTTTTCAACCGTTTTCCCTATGGCGCGTTGGAGACGGAGGGCGGCATATTCCGGTTCTGATGGACCACTCTTCCTGGACGGCGTAAAAAGGCCCTCTCAAGAGGGCCTTTTTACGTTGTGCGGCCAGCGGGCCTATTTCTTCCGGGCCAGGACCTTTTCGATCCCCGCGCGGACGCCGGCGGCGTCCACGCCGTATTTGGCCAGGAGCTGCTTGTAGGGGCCGGACTCGGTGAAGGTGTCCTGGATGCCCACAAACTCCGTGGGCACGCCGGCGCCGCCCCAGGCCAGGACCTCGGACACCGCGCCGCCCAGGCCGCCGTAGATGTTGTGTTCCTCTGCGGTGACGATAGCGCCGGTCTCCGCGGCGCAGCGGAGGATGAGGTCCTTGTCAATGGGCTTGATAGAGTACATGTCCACCACCCGGACGGAGACGCCCTTCTCCTTTTCCAGCTCCTCGGCCGCGGCGATGGCGTTGTGGACCAGCAGGCCGCAGGCGATGACGGTCACGTCCCTGCCCTCCCGGACAATGGCGCCCTTTCCCAGCTGGAAGGGGTAATCCTCCGGGTAGAGGTCCGGGTACACGTCCCGGCTCAGGCGCAGGTACATGGGCCCCCAGGTCTCCGCGGCGAAGCGGGTGGCCCAGCGGGTGGCCGCGGCGTCCGCCGGGGCGATAACGGTCATGTTGGGCAGGCTGCGCATGACGGCGATGTCCTCCGTGGCGTGGTGGGAGGCCCCGTCAAAGGCGTCCGACATGCCGCAGTAGGCCCCGCCGAACTTCACGTTCAGGTTGCCGTAGCACACCTGGGCCCGGGTGGCGATGAGTCCCAGGGTGGTGAGAAAAACGGTAAAGGTGTTCACAAAGGGGATCTTCCCCGTGGTGGACAGGCCAGCCGCGGTGGAGACCATGTTGCTCTCGGCAATGCCCATGTTGAAAAAGCGCTCCGGGAACGCCTTGCCGAACATGGCGCTCTTGGTGGAGCCGGAGAGATCGGCGTCCAGCACCACAATATCCTCGTTTTGCGCCCCCAGCTCCGCCAGTGCGGCGCCGTATACTTCACGAATGGCTTTCGGCATTATTTGTCACCTCCCAGTTCCTGCAGCGCCCGTTCCAGATCCTCCGGAGAGATGGCCTTACCGTGCCAGGCGGCCTTGCCCTCCATGAAGGAGACGCCCTTGCCCTTGATGGTGTCGGCGATAATGATTGTGGGCTTGCCTTTGCAGCGCTCCGCCGCGTCCAGGGCTTCTGTCAGAGCGGGGATGTCGTGGCCGTCGCAGCGCAGGACGTTCCAGCCGAAGGCCGTCCACTTCCCGGGCATGTCCCGGAGGGGCATGACCTCATCGGTGGTGCCGTCCAGCTGCACTTTGTTGTAGTCCAGGATGGCGCAGAGGTTGTCCAGCGCGAACTTGGGCGCGGACGTGGCCGCCTCCCAGACGGCGCCTTCCTCCGTCTCGCCGTCGCCCAGGACGCAGTAGACCCGGGCGGCGCTGCCGTTCAGGCGCAGGCCCATGGCCATGCCCTGGGCCGCGGCAAGGCCGATGCCCAGGGGCCCGGCGGACATGTCCACGCCGGGGGTGTGGATGCAGGCGTGGCCCTGGAGCTGGCTGTCGATGCGCCGGAGGGTGGAGAGAGAGCCTTTGGGCAGGAAGCCCTTTTCTATGAGGTTGCAGTAGAGCATGGGGGCGGCGTGGCCCTTGCTCAGGACCAGGCGGTCCCGGTCCGGATCGTCGGGGCGGGACGCGTCCACGCGCATGCGCTCCTGATAGAGCACCGTGAGGATTTCGCAGACGGACAGGCTGCCGCCGGGGTGGCCGGACTGGATGGCCGCGACGGCCTCCAGCGCCTCCCGCCGGAAGCGCCGGCACAGCGTTTTCAGCTCTGCGGTGCGCTGGGCTGTAATGGGCATAGGTGATGACCTCCCTTATGAGAAAGTTCTTGCATGTCCAGTTTATCGCCCCGGAAGCCCGCTGTCAAGGAAAAGCGCGCCATCCCCGCCGCAGAGAAAAGGGAAAAGGCCGGGGGCGGCCAACCGGCCTTCCCCGGCCTCTTTGTCCTGTTGTCAGCTTATGGCGTTCTGGAGGCGCTCACTGGAGATTCAGATGCCGTTTGAGGTTCCAGGTTGTGAGGGCGAAAAGCCCGGCGTCCAGGGCCAGGGTCAGCGCCAGGGCGCTGCCCAGGACCAGGTAGGCGGTGGCCACGCCGCTGAAAACCGGCAATTCGATATGGGGGATGGCGCTGACCGTCAGCAGGATCAGCAGGGTCTGCAGGCAGAACAGGATGAGGAAATACACCCCGATACTCACCAGGACTTTATGCCGGTCGCTTCGCTGGCCGAAGCTCATGGCCGTGTAGTAGAGCAGGATGCTGGCCGCGCCCATGAGCAGGAAAAGCAGCGCCAGCATCAGCATCAGTACCGGCAGGTGCAGCCCGATCTCCTGGTAGGCGGCGACCAGGCTGAGCCACAGCTGTGCCCAGGCCATCCGGAGATCGATCCAGAAATTCTCGGCCAGGCTCCCCAGGATCAGCACGCACAGCGCGCCCACCACGATGCTCAGGATGTTCCACAGCATGGCGCTCAGGAGTTTGGCTGTCACATGTTCCCAGGTGCGGACCGGCAGGGTGTGCATGAGATAGCCCTCGTTGGACAGGAGGTTCTTGTAAAAGCGGTATATGATGCCCAGGGTGGCGATGATCACGGAAGCCACGGTCATCAGCACCAGCAGCAGCGTGAACACCGCCGTAAAGATGTTCAGAAACTGGCTGGAAGTGTTGTGCATCTGGAAGCCCCAGAAGACCCGGCTCAGGATGCTCAGGCCCAGGACCCCGGCAAAGCAGGGCAGGAAGAAACGCCCGGTGGCCCGGATTTCATAGCGCAGCAATTTCCCTAGCATGCGAACACCTCCCGGAATACCGCGTCCACGCTCTTGCCGTACTCCTCCCGGACCTGGTCGCTGGGCTTGTGGAGCACGACATGGCCCTGGCGCAGGAAGATCACGTCGTCCAGCACGGACTCCACATCGGCGATGAGATGGGTGGAGATGACCACTGTGGCGTCCGGCTCATAGTTCTGGATGATGGTGCGGAGGATATAATCCCGGGCGGCGGGGTCCACGCCGCCGATGGGTTCATCCAGAAGGTACAGCCGCGCCCGGCGGCTCATGGCCAGCACCAGCTGGACCTTTTCCCGGTTGCCTTTGGACAGGGTCTTGAGCTGCTGCCTGGGGTCCAGTCCCAGGTTGGAGAACATGGCCGCGGCCCGGTTCTCGTCAAAGTCCCGGAAAAATCCGGCAAACAGGGACACCAGCTGGTGCAGGTCCATCCAGTTGGGCAGATAGTCCGCGTCGGGCAGATAGCTCACCAGGGACTTGGTCTTCTGCCCCACTGGTTCCCCGCAGATGAAGAGTTCCCCGGCGTAGGGCACCAGGAGACCGTTCAGGAGCTTGATAAGCGTGGTCTTTCCGCTGCCGTTGGGGCCCAGGAGCCCCACAATCTTGCCGCTTTCCAGATTGAGATTCACATCCTCCAGGGCGCAGCGGCGGCCATAGTACTTGGTCACGCCCCGGCATTCCATGACTGCCATTTCCTCAGGCATGTTGTTCCCCCTCCTTTTCCTTCCAATACCCGCGGAGTTCCTCCCGGGTGACGCCCAGACGGCGCATCTCCTCCAGAAAGCGCTCCAATTTTTCCCGGGCGATGGATTCCCGGGCCTGACGGATGCGCGCTTCGTCGTCGGTGACGAACCGGCCGTTGGTGCGGTGGGTGCGGACCAGCCCGCCCCGCTCCAGCTCCGCCAGGGCCCGCTGCATGGTGTTGGGATTCACCGCGGCCTCCGCCGCCAGCTCCCGTACCGAGGCCAGGCGGCTCCCCGGGGGATACATCCCCGAGAGGATCCGCAGCTCCAGCCCCTCCAGAAGCTGGGCATAGATGGGCCGCTGGCCGTCAAATTGCCAGCCCATGGCGCCGCCTCCTTTGCATTATTGTATTAGGTGATTAGTACAATAACACACCCGTCTCTTCCTGTCAAGCCCCGAAAGGAAAAATAATGCCGGCATTGCGTTGGCAATGCCGGCCGGGCTGTCGGGAAAGCCCAGCAAGGGCTTTCCCGACAGCTTGAATGTGCCGTGACTTTTGTGATGCTCGATCACAAAAGTCCTCGCTGTGCTCGACATATGCGCCTTACCGTGCAAGGCGCACGCGCGGCATCCCGATCCCATGCGAGGCGGGCTGGCCGCCCCTTCGCGCTCCCCCGCCAAGGCTTCCGTCATGCGGGCGGTGAGCGTGTTTCGACAGTCTCCGGCGGGGCCGGGGGTACGGGCCGGCCCTCCGGGGTCAGTACTCCGTGGCGGGGCGGTAGAACTCAAAGATGACCGCGTCGTTTTCCTCCTGGGGCCCGGGGGTGCGGGAGGTCCAGGCCACCCGCATGGCGCCCATGGCCTCGCACAGCCGGGCGCCCAGGGTCTTGCCGCCCAGACCGTAGGCCAGGAATTGAGGCCGGGAGATGGCGTTGGTCAGGAGCTGGCCCAGGGCAAAACCCGCAGCCGGGCCCGCGCTCCGGAGCTCGTGGCAGGAGAGCTGCCCCCGGAGGATTTCCGGGGCGTTCTTTTTGAACCAGCCCACAATGAGGGGGTCGAAGCTCTCCACGCACAGGGGACCCTTGTAGGCGCGAATCTGTTCCAGGGCCTTCCGGCACAGGACTTCGTTGCGCAGCCCTGTTTTCAGCTCCAGGATGATAGGAACGGCGCCGTTTACCGCCGCCAGGGCCTCCGCCAAAGTGGGGATGCGCTCCTCCGTGTCCGCAAGGGGGTATTCCCGGAGCTGTGCCATGGTGCGGGACTGGATGTGCACCGCCGCGCCGCACATGCGCAGGAGCGTGTCGTCATGAAAGACGGCCAGCTGGTCGTCCAA
>CALWOS010000030.1 GCA_944383185.1 uncultured Oscillospiraceae bacterium | reverse complement strand
CCGGGACGGGCGGCAGATTGCCGGGAAGCGGGTCCTGGTGGCCACCGGCGGGGCCAGCTATCCCGGCACAGGCTCCACAGGGGACGGCTACGTCTTTGCCCGCCGCCTGGGCCATACCGTGGTGTCCCCAGTGGGTTCACTGGTGCCTCTGGAGGAGGAAGGAGACCTCTGCGCCCGGGCCCAGGGCCTTTCCCTGAAAAACGTCCGCCTCACCGCGTTTTGTGGCGGCAAGGCAGTTTTTTCCGACTTTGGGGAGCTGCTTTTCACCCACTTTGGCCTCTCCGGCCCTCTGGTCCTCTCCGCCTCCGCCCACATCCGGGACTGGTCGGCGGGCGGCTGCCGAGCGGAAATCGACCTCAAGCCCGCGCTGGACGATGAGACACTGAACCGGCGGCTTCTTTCTGACTTCGCCAAGCACAAGAACAGCGACTTTATCAACGCCCTGGGGGAACTGCTTCCCCACAAGCTCATCCCGCTGGTGGTGGAGTGTTCCGGCATAGACCCCCGGAGCAAAGTGCACTCCATCACTCGGGAACAGCGCCGGGCTTTGCAGGAGACACTCCGCCGCTTCCCCGTGGCGCTCAAAGGCCCCCGCCCGGTGGCGGAGGCCATTGTCACCTCCGGCGGCGTGGCTGTTTCGGAGGTGAATCCCCGTACCATGGAGAGCAAATTGATTCCGGGACTCTTTTTTGCCGGTGAAGTCCTGGATGTGGACGCCTATACCGGCGGCTTCAATCTCCAGATCGCCTGGTCCACGGCCACAGTGGCCGCCCGGGGGATGCTGGATCACCAGGAGAGATATGCATGACGGACAGACACATCACCGTGGCCATCGACGGCCCCTCTGGGGCGGGGAAAAGCACCCTGGCCCGCATGTCGGCCAAGGAGTTCCGGCTTTTATATGTGGACACCGGCGCTATTTACCGCACCGTGGGTCTGGCCGCCCAGCGGGCGGGTGTGGGTTCCCGGGACGCCGCTGGGGTCATTCAGCTGCTGCCTGGGCTGGACATTGCCATGGACTATGACAGGACCGGCGTCCAGCGGATGCTCCTCCACGGGGAGGATGTGTCCCGGGAGATCCGTACGCCCTTAAGTTCCATCTATGCCTCAGACGTCTCGGCTTTGCCGGAAGTCCGGGCGTTTCTGCTGGAGATGCAGCGGCGTCTTGCCCGGGAACACAACGTGGTGATGGACGGCCGGGACATCGGCACCGTGGTGCTGCCGGACGCGGGGCTGAAGGTGTTTTTGACTGCTGGCCCGGAGGCCCGTGCCCGCCGCCGCTACCGTGAGCTGACGGAAAAGGGCACAGCGTGCACACTGGAAGAGGTCCTCCGGGATATCCAGTACCGGGACAAGAACGACTCCAGCCGGGCTGCGGCGCCCCTGCGCCAGGCGGAGGATGCCGTGCTTCTGGACACAACAGACCTCAGCCTGGAAGAGAGCGCACAGGCCCTGAATACTTTGATCCGGGAGCGGTTTGGCTTATGAGCAAGGAACGAAGAGCCTATCATTTTATCTATAACCTCCTGTGGATTATCGCGGCGCTGCTTTATCCCACCCGCTGCATCGGCCGGGAAAAGATGCCGGAAGGGCCGTGCATCGTCTGCGCCAACCACTCCCATGCCCTGGATCCCCTGTTCCTGGCTGTGGCTATCACCAAAAAACACTATCTCCATTTCATGTGCAAAAAAGAACTGATGGACGTCCCCATTGTGGGTTGGTGGATCCGCCGGGTAGGCAGCTTTGCCGTGGACCGGAGCGGCGGGGACATCAACGCCATCCGCACGTCAATGCGCCTGCTGAAGCGCGGGGAAAAGGTCATGATTTTCCCAGAGGGTACCCGCTCCGGCACGGATGACGCCGTGGCCGCCAAAACTGGCGCCATCCGCCTGGCCGGGCGGCTCCATGTGCCCATTGTCCCGGTGTATATTCCCCGGGAAAAGAAGCTGTTCCATAAAGTTGTGGTTCGGGTGGGAGATCCCTACTACGTGGATTGCGCCGCCGGGGACCATGAGATTTTTTCCATGGAGTCGGAAGCGCTGATGGAGCGTATCTCCGCCCTGCGGGAGGAAACAAAATGACGCTGGAAAGGGCCCGCAGCGCTGGATTTTGTTTTGGGGTCCGCCGCGCTGTGGAGACAGCGGAGCTGGCCTTACAGGCGGGGCCGTGCTGCTGCCTGGGGGAACTCATTCATAACAGCGCCGTGGTGGACAGGCTGGCCCAAAAAGGACTGCGTACCATCACGGCGCCGGAAGAGCTGCCGGAAGGGGAACGGGTCGTGCTGCGTTCCCACGGGGTGTCCCGGGATACGCTGCAGCGTCTGAAGGCCCGGAACGCTGTGATCCTGGACGCCACCTGTCCCAGAGTGAGCAGGATCCACCGCCTTGTGGAAGCGGCGGAGGCGGCGGGCCGCCTGCCTGTGGTGATCGGCGCGGCGGAGCATCCGGAGATCCTGGCCATCCGCGGCTGGTGCCGGGAAAGCCTGGTGTTTTCCGGCGCGGCCGAACTGGAAGAATGGTTGAGCAAGGACCCGGAAAACCCGGGAAAGCCCATCACTGTGGTGTTCCAGACCACGCAAACCCAGGAAAATCTTATCTCCTGCAAAAATTTAATAAAAAATGTGTGTACAAACAGCGAAATATTTGATACAATATGCGGAGCTACATTTACGCGGCAGCAGGAGGCTCTGGAGCTGGCCCGGCGGGTGGACGCCATGGTTGTCATCGGCGGCAGGCACAGCGCCAACAGCCGGCATCTGGCCGAGCTTTGCCGCAGTGTCTGCCCCCGGGTGTACTTTATTGAGACGGCGTCGGAACTGGACCGGACGGACTGGCGGGGCATACAAAAGGTAGGTATCACCGCGGGGGCTTCCACTCCTGCGTGGATAATAAAGGAGGTAGAAACGAAGATGTGTGATGAAATCAAAGTCGAGGAGACCGTGCAGCCCGTCCCGGAGGAGACCGTCGCGCCTGTGACGGAGGAGCAGGCAGCTCCCGCCGCGCCTGCGGCAGAGGAGGCCGCGGCCCCTGCAAAGCCGGAAGGGGAGAAGAGCTTCGACGAGCTGCTGGAGGACTCCATCAAGACCATATATAATGGAGATACTGTCAGCGGCGTCGTGGTGGCTATCACCCCCACGGAGGTGAGTCTGGATCTGGGTACGAAGCACAGCGGCTTCATCCCCGTATCCGAGTTCACCGATGACGGCACGGATATCAACGACGCGGTGAAGGTGGGCGACACCATTGAGGCCGTGGCTGTGCGTGTCAACGATATGGAGGGCACAGTCATGCTCTCCAAGCGCCGCCTGGATGCCGTGCGCTTCTGGTCCGACATCGAGGCTGCCGCGGAGAACGGCAACATTGTCGAGGGTAAGGTTACCGAGGAAAACAAGGGCGGCGTCGTAGTGAACGTCAACGGCATCCGGGTCTTCGTCCCCGCCTCCCAGACCGGCCTGCCCAAAGGCACGGAGCTGAGTCAGCTGGTCAAACAGACCGTCCGCCTGAAACTCACGGAGGTCAACCGTGGCCGCCGCCGTGTGGTGGGTTCCATCCGCGCCGCTCTGAATCAGGAGCGCAAGGAGCGCGCCGCCAAGATCTGGGATGAGATCGAGGTCGGTTCCCGGTACCACGGCGTGGTGAAGTCCATGACCAGCTACGGCGCCTTTGTGGACATCGGCGGTATTGACGGCATGGTCCACGTCTCCGAGCTGAGCTGGAGCCGCATCAACCAGCCCTCCGACATCCTGAAGGTGGGCGATGAGATCGACGTGTATGTCATCAACTTCGACAAGGAGAAGAAAAAGATCTCCCTGGGCCACAAAGATCCCAACGAGAACCCCTGGAAGCGGTTCCTGGACACCTACAAGGTGGGCGACGTGGCCAATGTGCGCATTGTCAAGCTCATGGACTTCGGCGCCTTTGCCGAGGTAGTTCCCGGCGTGGACGGGCTGATCCACATCTCCCAGATTGCCAACCGCCGCATCGGCAAGCCCGACGAGGTACTGACAGTTGGGGATATGGTGGATGTGAAAATCACCAACATCGATATGGACAAGCACAAGATCTCCCTGTCCATCCGCGCCCTGAGCGAGCCCGCCCCGGCCCCCAAGCCGGTGGTGGAGGAAGCGGCCCCGGCGTACCATGAACCCGAGTCCGACGCTCTGGTGTACGAGATTTCGGCGGATGGCCAGGCCACCGGCGTGATCCCTGACGAAGACTGAGCCCTATTGGAATATCCCCCCATATGTAATGGTGTGCCGGCGCGCAAGAAAGCGCGCCGGTACTTTTTTATTCGTAAATCTCCTTGCTAAAATACGGAAGACTGTGTATAATATATCTGTATAGGTCTGCATATAAGAGAATAACAGAGGGAGGCGCGGGAGATGGTCTTCCATATTGGGGATAAAATTGCTCACCCCATGCATGGTGCGGGCATCATTGACGACATTGAATGCCATAAGGTCGGCGGCGTTCTGCGGGAATACTATGTCTTGAAAATGCCCAATGGCGACATGCGGGTGAAGATCCCCAAAGAGACCAGCGACCTCATTGGCGTGCGCCCCATTGTGAACGCGGAACAGGCGGAGAAAATTCTGGAGGCCATTCCCGGCATCCAGGTGAACATGACCCAAAACTGGAACAAGCGCTACCGGGAAAATATGGTGCGCATCAAAAGCGGAGATCTTATGGAGGTGGCCGCGGTGGTCAAAGGGCTTATGGGCCGTGACTCTGACCGGGGCCTTTCCACAGGGGAGCGGAAGATGCTCCATTCCGCCAAGCAGATCCTCATCTCTGAGCTGGTTCTCTCCCAAAGCGCCACTTATGAGGAAATTGAGTCCAGACTGAATACCGCTATGTCCTGAACCGCTCGTTCCCCGCACGGCGGCAGGGTACGGATTTTTTGTTACGGGAAAGTGCGGAAAAATTAGCCGTAAGCCGCTTTCCTGTGAAATTTCATGATATGCATCATGCATCGGCGTACGCTCCAGGAGGCGCTTTATGTCTTTTCTCTCCCGACATTTCCCCAAGCAGAAATATCCGTACTGCACCATGGTGATTGTGGCTGCCGGCAGTTCCCAGCGCATGGGAGAGGACAAACAGTTTCTTGATCTGGGCGGCCTGCCGGTTCTGGCTCACTCCCTGAAGACCTTTGAAGCCTTGCCCTGCATCCACGAGATTATCGTGGTCACTCGTCAGGAGCGTGTTCTGGACGCAGCTGCCATCTGCCGGGACTACGGTATCTGCAAGGTTTCCAAGATCCTTGTGGGCGGCGCCGCCCGTCAGGAATCCGCCTTGGCCGGCGTGAGCGAGGCGAATCCTCTGGCAGAGCTGATCGGCATCCATGACGGCGCACGGCCGTTCGCCACCGCTGCGCTCACAGAGCGTGCGGTTCGGGACGCCCGTTTTTATCAGGCTGTGGCCCCTGCCGTCGCCGTGCGGGATACAGTGAAACGGGTGGAGGCCCAAACCGTAGTGGATACCCCCAACCGGGATGGCATCATGGCTGTCCAGACGCCCCAGGTCTTCCGGGCGGAGCTCATCAAGGGCGCGCTGACCTACGCTGTGGAGCAGGGCATTTCCATCACGGATGACTGCTCTGCTGTGGAGGCCATCGGCGGCAAAGTCCACCTGATCCCCGGGGAAGAAGCCAACATCAAGCTCACCACGCCCCTGGACATGGAACTGGCAAACGCCATTCTCCGGGAACGGGAGGCGGTGTCATGAGTTCCCTGCCGTTCCGTGTCGGCCATGGCTATGATGTTCACCGCCTGGTTTCGGGCCGGGCCCTGGTGCTGGGGGGCGTAACGATTCCGTGGGAAAAGGGCCTTCTGGGCCATTCTGATGCCGACGTCGCGCTGCACGCGGTGATGGACGCAGTTCTGGGTGCCCTTGGGCAAGGGGACATCGGCGGGCTGTTTCCGGACACAGACCCGGCCTATGCCGGGGCGGACAGCCGCGCGCTGCTGCGGCAGGTGGCGGCCCGTATGGTACAGGCGGGCTATGTTTTGGGGAATCTGGATGTGACCATCCTGGCGCAGAAGCCGCGCCTGGCGGCGTATATCCCGGAAATGGTCCGGCGCATCGCGGAGGATCTTGGGGCCACTCCGGAACAGGTGAACGTAAAGGCCACCACGGAAGAGGGCCTGGGTTTCACGGGAAGGGGAGAGGGCATCGCGGCCCATGCGGTGGCCCTCATTGTACGTCTTGACTGATCAACGGAGCCAAAACCCGCGCCGGGGAACCGCGCGCTGCCAAGGAGGCGAAAGACCTGTGCTTCTGGCCATTGATATCGGCAATTCCCACATCGCCCTGGGGGGCTATACGGAGGAGCGGCTTGCCTTTCGCTCCTCGCTCCTGGCCGATCCCCGCCGGACGGCGGACCAGTACGCTGTGGAGGTCCGCGGCATACTGGAGCTCTATGGCACAGCGCCGGCGGACGTTACGGGCGTAGTCATCTGCTCTGTGGTTCCGGTGCTGACCCAGGTGTTCCGCTCTGTGGCCCGGCGCTTCTGCGCCACGCCGCCCCTTGTCCTGGCGCCGGGGATCCGCACGGGGCTGAAGATCGGCATAGACGATCCCGCGCAGCTGGGCAGCGACCTGGCCGCCGGCGCCGTTGCCGCCGCGGCAAAATACCCGCTGCCTTGTATCATCTGCGACCTGAGTACCGCCGCCAGCTTCAGCGTGGTGGACGCTTCCGGCACGTTTTTAGGCGGCGCCATTGCCGCCGGGCCGGGCCTCTCACTGGAGGCCCTGGACCGGGCCACAGCGCTGCTGCCCCAGGTGACCCTGGAGTGCCCCGCCTCCGCCATAGGCCGGAATACCGCCGCGTGCATGCAGGCAGGGATTGTTTTGGGCACGGCCGCCATGGTGGAGGGCCTCTGCCGGCGGATGGAGGAGGAACTGGGCCAAAGCTGTACCCTGGTCCTCACCGGGAGCTGGGCCCGGACAGTAGCTCCCGGCTTTCAGCGGAATCTGGTCCTGGATGAACACCTGTTGCTGGACGGCCTCCGCATCATATACTATAAAAACCGCAAATAAAGCCCCTGAACATGGGCTTTGACTGAGGAGGCAGCGACTGCCTCTCCCGCCTTCCGCCGGCTCCACCCGTCCTCTGGACGGGAGAGCACGGTGCGGCGGTATATCCACCCGACTATCCGGCCACCTGGCCCGATAGAATATATCAACTGCGCTGTATCTCCCAGGGGGGAGAACGGCAGCAAGGAGGAAAATTCCCATGCAGGACAAACGTATCCAGTACCTTACCCGCTTGGCCGTTTTTGTCGCGGTCACCCTGGTCATGGCCTACACGCCTTTGGGCTATCTGAGGACTCCCGGGTTGGAGATCACCTTCCTGATGATCCCTGTGACCGTGGGCGCCATCGTCCTTGGCCCCGCCGCGGGAGCAATCCTGGGCGGCGTTTTTGGCCTGACCAGCTTTTTCCAGTGCCTGGACGGTTCCAGCTGGTTTGGCGCGACGCTGCTGTCCATCAACCCGGTGAGCACCTGCATCCTGTGCCTGGTCCCCCGGATTCTGGCCGGACTGCTGCCGGGGCTGCTGTTTTCCGCGCTTGGCCGGCGGCGTGGGCTGGGCTTTTGTGCGGCGGCGGCCCTGCTGGGCCCTGTGATGAACACCGTGCTGTTTGTCGGCGGGCTGGGGCTGCTGTTTTTCCATACGGACTTCATTCAGGAAATGGCTGCCGGTGCGCCTTTCCTGGCCTTCTGCGTGGCATTCGTGGGGGTACAGGGCGTGGTGGAGGCGGCGGCCTGCTGCCTCATCAGCACCCCCGTTGCCAAAGCCCTGCTGCATGTGAACTGGAGCCTGGGCAGGCGCACCGCTTGATACACGCCGGTCACTTCCCGTGTCTCCCGCATAGACTGAGGTATACCTCATCTTGATGCGGGAGGCTTTTTTATGACCAGTGCTTTGTTGCTGTGCCGCTCTCTCACCTACGCCCAGCGCACGTCGCGTGTTCTGGAGCAAAGCGGCATTTCTGCCTATCTCCAGCGGGCGCCACAGGGAATCACTCGCCGGGGCTGCGGCTATTGTGTACGGATTCGAGAGGCAAACCTGACTACGGCGTTGGAGGTCTTGCGAAAACAGAACCTGCGCCCGGACGGCGCATACGTCTGGGGCGAGGACGGCTCGCTGCGGGGGGTACCGGTGCCATGATCTACCTGGACACGGCGGCCACCAGCCTCCAGAAACCTCCGGAAGTGTCCAGGGCTGTTATTTCCGCCATGGCCCGCTGTGCCAGCCCGGGGCGGGGCGGCCACCAGCCGGCCACGGCGGCGGCGGATCTGGTGTTTCGCTGCCGGGAAGTCCTGGCGGAGTTTTTCCATGTGCCCAGTCCGGAACAGGTAGTACTCACCATGAACGCTACCCATGGTCTCAATATCGCTATCCGGCACCTGGTCGGACCCGGCACCAGGGTGGCTGTATCCGGGTACGAACACAACGCGGTGATGCGCCCGCTCCATGACGTGGGCGCCCGGGTGGAAATACTTCGGGCGCCGCCGTTTGACACCGCGGGGATGCTGACGGCCTTTGCATCTGCCCTGGACCGCGCAGACGTGTGCGTATGCACCCATGTATCCAACGTTTTTGGGAATATCCTTCCCGTGGGGGAGATTGCCGCGCTGTGCCGGGAGCGGGGCATCCCCTTTATCCTGGATGCCTCCCAGTCTGCCGGCGTACTTCCCGTGGACTTTTCATCGCTGGGCGCAGCGTATATCGCCATGCCTGGGCACAAGGGCCTCTTGGGTCCGCAGGGAACGGGAGTGCTGCTGTGCGGCGGCGTGCCGGATTGGCTCATGTCCGGCGGTACCGGGATGGACAGCCGCAGCGCCTCTATGCCGGACTATCTCCCGGAACGCCTGGAGCCCGGCACCCAAAATGTCCCCGGCGCGGCTGGGCTTATGGCGGGCGTGAATTTCCTGCGGCGCAAGGGCCTGGGAAAAGTGGCCGCTCACGAAAGAAGCCTCATCCGCCTGCTGGCCAGGCAGGTGGATGGGTGGGCCGGCGGCAGAGCTTTGTTTTCTTGCAATGGTCAGGAGCAGGCTGGCGTGCTCTCTGTGCTTCATCCCCGTCTGGACTGCGAAGAGGTGGCCGCCGCCCTGGGACGGAACGGTGTCTGTGTCCGGGGCGGCCTCCACTGCGCGCCCCAGGCCCATATCACTGCCGGAGATGTGGAACGGGGCAGCGTGCGGTTCTCCGTGGGCCCCTGGACTACTGCGGCTGAGATCCGGCAGACAGGGGAGATCTATCGGAAAGTGGTAACAAAATTGTAACTTTTTATTGCTACCATTGTCATCAATGATGTATAATACCCTGTATGGATTTCAATTGCGGCCAATTTCGCCTCTGCCGGCGGCCGCCATCCCATATAGAGTTGGAGCAATGGCTATGCAAGTATTACAAAGTTCGATAGAATCCTTTTTCCGGGTGTTTCGAATGCTCTCCATTTCCAGCATTCTGGACATTCTGATCATTGCGTTTTTCATCTATGAGGGCATTCGTTTTATTCGCATGACCCGCCTCTCTCAAATCGCCATTGGCCTGCTTGTCCTGATCCTGGCACTGTGGGTCAGTGATGTGACAGGGCTGCTGGTAGTGAACTTCATCTTACGCAGGGCAATGGAACTGGGGCTGCTGGCTTTGGTTGTGCTGTTCCAGCCGGAGCTGCGCCGGGCCTTGGAAAAGGTGGGCAGCGGGCGGCTGACTTCTTTTCTGATCCGGGAAAAAGACCATACCGGCATGGAGCAGGCGATTACCCAGACTGTCCTGGCCTGTGCCGACATGAGCCGGTCCCGCACGGGCGCACTGATCATCTTCGAGCGGGATAACAAGCTCACGGACCCCATCAACACCGGCACCATCATCGACTCCACCACTACCTCAGAACTGCTGAAAAACCTGTTTTTTAATAAGGCGCCGCTCCATGATGGTGCTGTGATCATCCGGGATGGGCGCATTGCGGCTGCCGGATGCATGCTCCCCCTTTCGGGAAACACCAACCTCAGCCGGGATCTGGGCATGCGCCACCGGGCCGGCATCGGCATGAGCGAGCGGAGCGACGCAGTTGTGGTAATCGTCTCCGAGGAGACAGGCGCCATCTCCGTGGCAGTGGAGGGCATGCTCAAACGGCACCTCTCCCCGGAGACCTGCCAACGTCTGCTGCGCAACGAACTCCTCTCTACGCAGGAAACGGAGGCCAAGACCGGAGGACCCGTACGGTTCTTTGCACGATGGAAGAAGGGAAAAGACAATGTCAATGTGGAAGAAGACCCTCGGTAAACTATACGACAGCAAGCTCTTCTGGATCATCGTCTCCCTTTTGGGCTCCATTTGCCTGTGGGTTTATGTGACCTCGGTGGAAACGGAGGTCACAGAGACCACACTGTATGGCCTGCCGGTGCAGTTTGTGGGGGAGGATGCCCTGCGAGAGTCCAAAGGACTCATCATATCCGACGTGAGCGCGGACACCGTTCAGGTAACGCTCCAGGGCAGCATCCGGGAACTGAGCAAGCTGGATGAGCGGAATGTCACCGCCTATATTGACGTGACGGAGCTTGAGGCCCGGAGTTACAGTTATCCGGTGCAGCTCCAGTTTCCGGACAGCGTAAACGCATCGGACGTAAGCATTATCCGCCGGGTGCCGGACAACATCACCTTTACAGTGGAAAATGTCAAGCAGCGCACGATTGACGTGATGGGAGTATTCAACGGCACGGTGGCAGAAGGCTATGTCAGCGAACCCATCACCACCAACCCGTCCACCATCGACATCTACGGCGCCGAGAGCGTGATCAACCAGGTAGCGTACGCTCTGGTGACGATTGACCGGCAGGATGTGAGCAGTACCATCACCTATGACTCCACCTATCAGCTTATTGATACGGAAGGCAATATCATGGAGACCGATGGCATCACCATGTCCACGGACCAGGTTCAGGTAACTATGGTAGTGAATGTTACCAAGGAAGTTGCCCTCTCCGTGGATATCCTGGACGGCGGCGGCGCTTCGGTGGAGAACGCCGTGGTGGACATCGAACCGTCCTCCATCCTCCTGTCCGGAGATGCCCAACAACTGGAGGGCATCAACCGTATCGTCCTTTCCACCATCGACCTGTCCCTGGTAGACGATACGTTTGAAGAGACCTACACGATTATATTGGATAACGGTATTACCAATGAATCCGGCGTCACAGAGGCCACCGTCACGGTGACCATTCGCGGCCTGGAAAAGACGGAGATGACCATCGACAATATCAGTATTATCGGCCAGACAGAAGGTACCACCGCCACACTGATGACGCAAAGCATTACGGTCACACTCCGAGGCCCCGCGGCCATTCTGGAGCAGGTGCGCCCGGAGGATGTCAGGGCGGAGGCGGATATGACCAACTTCAACAACCGTTCCGGACAAGTATCCGTCCCGGTACGGATCTATGTGGATGGGTTTGAGAGCGTAGGCGCCGTGGGCGAGTACAGTGTGATCATCTCGGTGTCCTAAAGCCTGGAATCAGGAGGAAGAAATGACCCAAAGTGCTGTGGTAAAACGCATTATCGACGCGCAGACCGCGGAGGTGGAGGTCACCCGGGGGACTGCCTGTGGTGGCAACTGCGCCTCCTGCGGAGGAACCTGTTCCTTTCGGAACAAACTCCTAATTACCTGCGGCAACCACATCGGTGCCACAGTGGGAGAGCATGTTACCATTGCCAGCCAAACCCGGCGTATTTTGGGAGCCGCTACACTGGTGTATATTCTGCCTTTGGTCACATTTCTCGCGGCGTATTTCCTGGGGGCCGCGGTTTTCTCCCAGGAGAACGCCCGGGTTTTGGTAAGCCTTTTGGGGTTTGCTCTGGGAGTGGCGGCGGTTGTGGTGCTCCAGCGGTGCATCACCCGTGTCCCCATTTCCTTTGACATCATCGCCCGGGAGTAGCGCAGGGTGTACGGTTATGTGCGTCCGGTAAAGGACGAGCTGAAGGTACGCCAGTATGAGGCCTACAAGGCGGCCTACTGCGGGCTGTGCCACTGCCTGCGCCGGGACTTCGGCGTCCCGGCCCGGTTTGTGGTGAATTACGATTTTACCTTTCTGGCGATGCTGCTCTGGACAGACCAGGGGGCGGATTACGACCAAGAAAAATGCATGGCCAGCCCCCTGAAACGGAAAAACGTTTTGCGCTCAGCTCCCGCTCTGGAAGTGGCTGCGGCCCTTTCCGTGATTCTGGCGTATTGGAAGCTCCGGGACAATCTGCGGGATGAAGGCCCCGGGAAAGCTGCGGCCTCTGGTCTGGCCCTGGGCGCCCTGGAGCTGAGTTATCGACGTGCCCGGGAGAAGCAGCCGGACTTTGCCGACGCCGCCCAGGCGTGCCTGGAGCAGCTCCGGCAGCTGGAGGCCGAAAACTGCCCCTCTCTGGACCGGCCTGCGGATTGCTTTGCGCGCATTCTTGCTGCCGCGGCGCCTGCTGCAGAAGGGGAAGAGGCGCGCCGGGCCCTGGAGCAGCTGCTCTACCATATGGGCCGTACGGTGTATCTCCTGGATGCCGCGGATGACCTGGAGGAAGATCTGGCACGCGGCGGCTATAACCCTGTGGCGGCCCGCTTCGCCCTGGAAAAAGCGCCGATGCCGGAAGCGGTCCGGGATGAGTTGCGTCTCACGCTGGGCCATTCGCTGAATGCCCTTTCGGGTGCTTACGCCCTGCTGCCCCGGAACGCCTTTTCCGCCATTACAGAAAACATTGTTTATCTCGGCCTTCCCGCCGCTGCGGAGCGCGTGCTGGTCAAGCAAACGCCCGAAGCGGTGGAAGCGCCCGGCAATACAGACAACGATACGATTGGAGACAAGATATGAGAGATCCCTATGAGGTGCTGGGCGTATCCCCCGGCGCCAGCGAAGAGGAAATCAAGCGCGCCTATCGGGAGCTTGCCCGGAAATACCATCCGGATAACTACCACGACAATCCTCTGGCGGACCTGGCCCAGGAGAAGATGAAAGAGATCAACGAGGCCTATGACGCCCTCACCAAGCACGGTGGCGCGTCGTCCTACGGTGGCTCGGGAAGCTACGGCGGCGCACAGTACCAGCGGCAGGCCCAAAACCAGCAGTACCGTCAGTATTCCGGGCCCAACGCCCAGACTTATCAGCAAGTGCGTATTCTGCTCAATTCCGGCAGCATCGCCCAGGCGGAACAGCTCCTCCAGGGCATTTCCAGCCGGGACGCGGAGTGGAATTTCCTGATGGGCAGCGTGTGTTACCGCAAGGGCTGGATGGACGAAGCCAACCGCTATATCCAGACGGCAGTGAGCATGGATCCGGGCAACGCCGAGTATCGCCAGGCTTTGAACTACATGCGCTCCGGCGGCGCGGCCTACCGCCCCGGCGGCACGGGCATGGGCACCATGGACGGCTGCGACTGCTGCACCAACCTTATCATCGCCGACTGCTGCTGCGAATGTATGGGCGGCGATCTGATCTCCTGCTGCTGAGATGGATGCTTCTGTCAAGAAACTGACCCGCGCGGCCCTTATGGCGGCGCTGAGCGTTGTATTGCTCTGGCTGGGCACGGTGCTGCCTTCGGGCAGGCTGGCGCTGACGGCCATATCCGGCGTGCTCACGGCCCTGACGCTGATCCACTGCGGTGCTGGTTATGCCTGGGGCGTGTTTGCCGCAGCCGGAATTCTCGGCCTGTTGCTTCTGCCTCAAAAGGCCCCGGCGCTGCTGTATCTGGCCTTGCTGGGATATTACCCCCTTTTGAAAAGTTTTTTGGAGCGCCTGCGCCGGCGTTGGGCGGAGTGGACGCTCAAGCTCCTGGTGTGCAACGCCGCGCTTTTTGTGGTGCTGCTCCTGGCCCGGGAGCTCCTGGCGCCGCAGATCCGAGATCTGCCACAGATCCTGATCCATCTGGGGGTGAGCGTCGTGTTTGTGATCTATGACCGCGGCCTCACGGGGCTGCTCCAATACTACATCCGGCAAATTTCCGGGCACATTCGATAACGTGGGAGGCAATTCCTAATATGATACGCAGTATGACCGGCTACGGCGGCGCCAAGGGTACCGCGGATACGCTGCAGTTCACAGTGGAGCTTAAAAGCGTCAACAACCGCTACCTGGACTGCAATGTCCGCCTGCCCCGGGGCTTTCTCTACGCGGAAGAGACGGTAAAGGCCGCTGTGCAGCGGCATATCAGCCGGGGTAAGGTGGACGTATATGTGAACCTGGACGGCGCTGCCGCTTCAGATACGGTGGTGGCCGTGAACCTCCCCCTGGCGGAGAGCTACCGGGCCGCCCTGCAGAAAATCGCCGCAAGCTGCGGCGTGCCGGATGACGCCACCGCCGCGCTTTTGGCCCGATTTCCCGACGTGCTCACCGTGGAAAAACGGGAGAGTGACCGGGAGGCGGTCCTATCGGGACTGACGGCGCTGCTGGAGGAAGCTCTTGCCGCTTATGACCAGATGCGGCTGCGGGAAGGGGAGAAGCTCCGCCAGGACGTAGAGGGCCGCTTGGTGGAGATTGAGCGCCTGGTGGCCTTGGTGGAGGAACGTTCCCCCCAGCTGGTGGAAGAATACCGCGGGAAACTTCTGCAGCGTATGGAGGAAGTCCTCCAGAGCCGTGACCTGGATCCCCAGCGTATCCTTCTGGAGGCTGCCCTCTTTACGGACAAGACCGCGGTCAACGAGGAGACGGTCCGCCTGCGCAGCCACATTTCCCAAATGCGGCAGATGCTGGCCGACGGCTCCCCTGCCGGACGGAAGCTGGATTTTCTTATTCAGGAATTCAACCGGGAGGCCAATACCATTGGCTCCAAGTGCAACGACGGTGCCCTCGCCAAGGTTGTGGTGGACATGAAGTCGGAGATTGAGAAGATCCGGGAACAAATCCAGAACATTGAATAGGAGGTGCGCCCATGAAGCTCATTAACATCGGCTTTGGCAACATGGTCTCCTCCGCCAGATTGGTGGCCATTGTGAGTCCGGAATCCGCGCCCATCAAGCGTATCATCCAGGAGACCCGGGAAAAGGGCCTTTTGATTGACGCCACGTATGGCCGCCGGACCCGGGCTGTGATTGTCATGGACAGCGGCCATGTGGTCCTCTCGGCCATCCAGCCGGAAACCGTGGCCAGCCGCGTGGGAGGTGGAGAAATTGCCTGACCGTGGAAAACTCATTGTGCTCTCAGGGCCTTCCGGGGCGGGAAAGAGCACGGTGATCCAGCGGGTCCGGGCGGCCCGGCCCAACCTCCGCTTTTCCGTTTCCGCCACTACCCGCCAGCCCCGGACCGGGGAAGTGGAAGGGGAGGACTACTACTTCGTCTCGGAGCTGCGCTTTCTGGAAATGCTGGCGCGGGGAGAGCTCCTGGAAAACGCTCAGTATGTGGGCAACCGGTACGGGACCCCTCGGGCCCCCATCGAGGAGCATCTGAACCAGGGCCGGGATGTGCTTCTGGATATTGAGGTCCAGGGTGCGGCCCAGGTAAAAGCCGCCATGCCGGAGGCTGTGACAATTTTTCTCTCGCCTCCTAATCTGGAAACCCTGCGCCAGCGTCTGGTCCAGCGGGGCACGGACTCCCCGGAAGTGATCGAGGGCCGGCTCCAGCAGGCCCGGGTGGAACTGCTTCTGGCAAAGGAGTACGACTATATCGTCATCAACGATGACGCTGCCGTCGCCGCGTCGGAGATCAGCGCCATCATCACTGCGGAAAAGTGCAAAACCGCGGATAGAATTCAATTGATCGAGGTGCAACTGCAATGATGCTGTATCCCCCTATGGCCGACCTGGTTGAAAAAGTCGGCAGCCGGTATCTCCTGGTGAACCTGGTGGCCCACCGGGCGCGGGACATTGCCGCCGCCGCGGAGGCGGCGGGCGAACCCCTGGACAAAAAGCCTGTGTCCGCCGCCATTGACGAGGTGTATACCGGAAAGCTCACGGTGAAATCCTTCGGCAAATCGGAAGAGGAAACTTGGATGGACGCCGCCGTTCCCCAGCAGACTGAACCTGAACCATCCGCGGAGGCAGAGTGACTTCCGCAGGAGCGCGCCGGAGCCCCCTGGTGGCGAAGGTGGCGGTATCCGCCGCCACCTACTGGGTGGACCGGCCCTATGATTATCTGGTCCCCCGGGAATGGGAGGGCTGCGCTGCTCCCGGCATGCGGGTGCGTGTACCCTTCGGCCGGGGAAACCGCCGGAGCGAGGGCGTAATCCTGGCCCTCCGGGATGCCAGCGACCGGGAAAACCTCAAGACCCTGGAGGCGCTCCTGGACGAGACGCCTCTTTTGACCCAGGAGCAGATCCGGCTGGGCATGTGGATGCGGGAGCGGTATTTCTCCACGGTCTATGACAGCCTTCGGGCCATGCTCCCTGCCGGGCTCTGGTTCAACGAAGCCGGCGCGCGCAGGGTCAAGGACAAATATCAGAACTTCGCTTCCCTGACGCTTCCCGCAGAGGAGGCTATGATCCTGGCCGGGCAGAAGCGCCGCAGCGCCCCTCAGCAGGCCAGCCTTCTGGAAACCCTTTGCGCGGTGGGCAGTGTGCCGGAGCTGGAACTGCGCCGGTTCACCGGCGCCTCTCTCCAGTCCCTCCGGGCCCTGGAACGGGCCGGGCTGGTGGAACTTACGCCCAGGGAGGTTTTTCGCCGCCCGGAGTACCGCCGGGGATCGCCCAAACCCCTTCCGGAGCTCAACCCCTCACAGGAGGGGGTTCTGGAGGGCCTTTGGAAACTGGCGGCGTCGGGAGAGGCTCAGGCGGCTTTGCTCTACGGCGTTACCGGCTCAGGCAAGACCGCAGTGTATGCCCACCTGATCCGCCGCGCCCTGGACAAGGGCGGCGGTACTATCCTTCTGGTGCCGGAAATCGCGCTGACGCCGCAGATGCTGGAGATTTTCTCCGGCTACTTTGGCGAGGATGTGGCGGTGCTCCACAGCTCTTTGAGCTTGGGAGAACGCTGCGATGAGTGGAAACGGATCCGTTCCGGCAAAGCCCGGGTGGTGGTTGGGACCCGCAGTGCGGTGTTCGCCCCGGTAGAGAACCTGCGCCTCATACTGATGGATGAGGAACAAGAGGAGTCCTATAAATCTGAAAATACCCCGCGTTATCACGCCAGCGAGGTTGCCCAGTACCGGTGCGCACATTCGAATGGATTATTGGTTTTAGGAAGTGCCACACCGGATATTACTACAAGTTATAGCGCCCAGAAGGGCAAGTACCACTGCTTCTCTCTGCGGGAACGCTACAACGCCCAGGCTCTGCCGGAGGTCCGCATCGTGGACATGAAGCGGGAGCTGCGCGCCGGCCGGGGCGGCAGTATCAGCTCGGTCCTGGAGGCGGAGCTGCGGCAGAATCTGGACCGCGGGGAGCAGAGCATACTCTTCCTCAACCGCCGGGGCGCCAGCAAACTCATCGCCTGCACCGCCTGCGGATACACCTATCAATGCCCCAACTGCAGCGTCAGCCTCACATATCACAGCGCCAACCGGCGCCTGATGTGCCACCACTGCGGCCATAGCCAGCCTGTGGACAAAAGCTGCCCGGTCTGCGGCGGGAAACTGCGCTATGATGTCCCCGGTACGCAGAAAGTGGAAGCGGAGCTGCGGCAGATTTTTCCGGATACGGAGATCCTGCGCATGGACGCGGATACTGTGGCTCTCTCCGGCGGCCACGACGCGATTCTGGAGCGCTTCCGCGCCGGGGGTATCCCCATCCTTCTTGGCACCCAAATGGTTGCCAGAGGACTCAACTTTGAAGATGTGACCCTGGTGGGTGTCCTCTCCGCGGATCAGAGCCTCTATGCCGGGGATTACCGGGCAGCGGAGCGCACCTTTTCCCTTCTTACCCAGGTGGTGGGGCGCTCTGGCCGGGGCAGCCGCCCGGGCCGGGCGGTCATCCAGACCTTCACCCCGGACAACCAGGTCATCCGCCAGGCAGCTGCCCAGGATTATCCGGCCTTTTACCGAGAGGAGCTGCGATTGCGCCGCATTCAGGGTACGCCGCCGTTTTCCCGGCTCTACGCAGTGACAGCCTCCGGATTGGATGAGGCGGCAGTACTCCGGTGCTGCGTGGCCGCCAGAGACATGCTTCAATCCGCCCTGGCTGGGGACAGCGCAGCCAGAGTCTTGGGACCAGCGCCGCTGTTTGTCACCCGGGTGAATAACCGTTACCGCTATCGCGTGACCCTTTGCGCACCGGACGCCCGGGAATACCGCCGTCTCATCTCCGCAGTGCTGGTCCGCTGCAATACAGACAAAAGTTTCCGCGGCGTCAGCGTATTTGGCGACACGGACCCAAATGATTAAGGAGTAATGAACATGGCCCTGCGCAATATCCTCACCCAGGAAGAACCCCGGCTTTTGAAGCACAGCCGGATGGTCACCGACTTCAACGAACGCCTGCACATCCTGCTGGATGACATGCGGGAGACTTTGATCCACGCTGGCGGCGTGGGCCTGGCGGCGCCCCAGGTGGGCGTGCTCCGCCGGGCGGTTCTGGTGCTGGAAACCAATGTCCCGGAAGGGGAGGACGAGTATATCATTGAACTGGTGAATCCGGAAATCGTGGAGGCGGACGGGGAGCAGTTCGGCCCGGAAGGCTGCCTGAGCGTACCGGATGTGTACGGCATGGTCCGCCGGCCTGAACATGTTCGGGTCCGGGCCCAGGACCGGTATGGAAAGCCATTTGAAGTGGAGGGGGTGGGCCTCACGGCCCGGGCCTTCTGCCATGAGATCGACCACCTGGAGGGCAAGCTTTTCCTGAGTGTGGCTGAACGCATTCTGGACCCGGAGGAGCTGGCTGAGCCGGAGGAAGAGGCAGCGGACACGGAGGAAACGGACTGATGGGTATCGTATTCATGGGCACGCCGGATTTTGCCGCGGCCCATCTGGAAGCGCTTCTGGAAGCGGGCCTGGACGTCACGGCGGTGTATACACAACCGGACAAGCCCCGGGGCCGGGGGATGCATCTTTCCCCCTCCCCGGTGAAGGAAGCGGCTCTGCATGCGGGATTGCCTGTCCATCAGCCGGCAAACCTCCGGATGCCGGAGGAGATTGCCCGGTTCCGGGAACTCGCGCCCGACATTCTGGCGGTGGTGGCCTATGGGAAGATCCTTCCGCCGGAGGTGTTGGAGCTGCCCGCCCTGGGCTGTGTCAACATCCACGGCTCTCTGCTGCCCCGGCACCGGGGCAGCGCCCCCATCCAGTGGGCCATCCTCTCCGGGGACCGGGTCACCGGCGTCACCTCTATGTATATGGACAAGGACGTGGACACCGGGGATATGATCTATTCCCGCTCTGTGGAGATCGGGGACCGGGAAACCAGCGGTATGCTTTTTGACCGGCTCAAGGTTCTGGGCGGTGCGCTTTTGGTGCAGACCATCCGGGACATCCGGGCCGGAACGGCCCCCCGTATCCCTCAGGATCCCAGCAAAGCCACCTATACTACCCAGCTCAGCAAAAGCTGCTGCCCCATAGATTGGAACAAAAGTGCCTTTTTGGTCGTCCGTCAGATATACGGCCTCCAGCCCTGGCCCGTGGCCACGGCGGAGATTCAGGGGCAAAGCCTCCGCATTTTTGACGGGGAAACAACCGGGCGCGCCACGGCAAAGCCCGCCGGGACGTTGCTCTCCGCTGGGGAGGCCGGGCTGGAATTTGCCTGCGGAGACGGGAGGACCGTCCTGCTGACCCGGGTACAGCCGGCCGGGAAAAAGCCCATGGCCGCCGCCGACTGGCTGCGGGGACATCCCGTCCAGGTGGCGCCGTGAGCGCCAGAAGCGTGGCCCTGGAGGGGCTGCGCCGCTGCCGCCGGGATGGCGCCTGGTCGGACGCGGTCCTGGACGGCCTGATCCGTGCCGATGGCCTGGACCGCCGGGACGCTGCCCTGGCCACGCGGCTGTGCTACGGTGTACAGCAAAATGCCGCGCTGCTGGATTTCTATCTCTCCCACTGGTGCAGCCACCCTGTGGAGAAGCTGGATCCCGCGGTGCTGGATGTGCTGCGCCTGTCGGCGTACCAGCTTTTGTTTTTGGACCGTATCCCGCCCTCCGCTGTGGTAAACGAGGCCGTAGCGCTCACCAAGGCTTCGGGCCGCGCCCAGGCGGGGGGATTGGTGAACGCGGTGCTCCGCCGATTAGCGGAACATCGCGCGGCTCTGCCGGAGGTTCCCGGAGCGGGAACACCGGAGTACTTGGCCACCCGCTGGAGCCATCCCCTGTGGCTGGCCCGTCGCCTGACGGAGCAGGAGGGCTATGCCGAAACGGCAGCATTCTTTGCCAGCAATAACGCGCCGGCGCCGGTAACGCTCCAGGTAAACACTCTGCGCACGGACACCGCCGCCCTTGCTGCCGCGCTGGAAAGGGAGGGCTTTGCCCCGGAAGCCCATCCATGGCTCCCTGACTGCCTGAACCTGGCCGGGGCAGGCGGCTTAGCGGAGACCCGGGCGTTCCGGGACGGATGGTTTTACATCCAGGACGCCGCCGCGGCACTCTCAGTTTTTGCGGCGGATCCCAAGCCAGGGATGCGGGTGCTGGACGCCTGCGCCGCCCCGGGAGGCAAGAGCTTTGCCGCCGCCCGGGCCATGGAGAGCAGAGGAGAAGTCCTCGCCTGTGACCTGCACGAGAAAAAGCTATCCCGCCTGAAAAAAGGCGCAGAGCGCCTGGGCTTTGCCGCAATCCACACCCGGGCCATGGACGCCCGGCGTCCCGATAAGGAACTGCTGGAGTCTTTTGACCTGGTGCTGGCGGATGTGCCGTGCAGCGGCCTGGGCGTGATCCGCAAGAAGCCGGATATCCGGGAAAAGGACCCGGCGGCCCTTGCGGCGCTGCCGGAGATCCAGCTTGCCATCCTTTTGGGCCTGGCTGATTGCGTCAGACCTGGGGGCGCTTTGCTCTATTCCACCTGTACGGTGCTCCAAGAGGAAAACGCGGCTGTGGTGGAAGCGTTCCTGTGCCGCAGGTCAGATTTCAGCCCGGAGACGCCGTCTCTTCCATTCGCGTCGGAAGCGTCCGGGGAGCTGGGCGTGCAGCTCTGGCCCCAGCGCCAGGGCACGGACGGCTTTTATTTCTGCAAACTTCGGAGGACGTCATGACGAAAGACCTCACCAGCCTGCTGCCGGAGGAGCTGGAGGCCATATTTCAGGAGCTGGGCCAACCCCGTTACCGGGCGGAGCAGCTTTTCACCTGGTTTGCCAGGGGGGAGTTCTCCTACGCCGCCATGGCCAATCTCCCCGGCGCGCTCCGTGAGCAGCTCGTGCAGGAGTTCCCCTCTGTACCGCTGCGCTGCCTCAACAAGCAGGTTTCCGCCCACGACGGCACCATCAAATACCTCTGGGAGCTTGCAGACGGCAACGCCGTGGAGACGGTGGTCATGCGCTACCGCCACGGGAACACCGTGTGCATCTCCTCCCAGGTGGGCTGTCGCCAGGGCTGCGCCTTCTGCGCCTCTACCATAGGCGGCCTGGTGCGCAACCTCACGGCGGGGGAGATGCTCCAAGAGGTCCTGGCCTCGGAACGGGACAGCGGCCTGCCCCTTTCCAACATTGTCCTGATGGGGATTGGAGAACCTCTGGATAATTATGATAACGTGTTGCGTTTTCTCCGCCTGGTGAGTCATCCCAAAGGCCGGAACCTGGGCATGCGCCATATCAGCCTTTCCACTTGCGGGCTGACTGAACAGTTTGACCGCTTGGCGTCGGAGGGCTTGCAGCTCACCCTCTCCGTTTCCCTCCACGCGCCGGATGACGAGACCCGCAGCCGCATCATGCCGGCAAACCGGGGCAGGGGAGTGGCGGCGCTGATGGCCGCCTGCGGAGACTATGCCAAGCGCACGGGACGGCGTATCAGCTTTGAATACGCCATGATACGGGACGTGAACGACACGGACCGCCACGCCCGGCTTCTTGCCCAGCGGGTGCGTCCGGTGGGCGGGCATGTGAATCTGATTCCTTTGAACCATGTGGAAGAACGGGACTTCCTTCCCTCCACCCCACAGCGCATCCGGCGCTTTGTGGAGATTTTGGAACACGCCGGCGTCAACGTAACGGTGCGCCGGAAGCTGGGCGGAGATGTGGATGCGTCCTGCGGCCAGCTCCGACGGAAACGGGAGCAGGCGGCAGGGGCCCGAAACAGCTAGGAGGAACCATGAAAGGCTATGGAGTGACGGATAAGGGAAAGATCCGCAGGGAAAACCAGGACAGCTATGTCCTGCAGCTCCTGCGGAAGCCTGAGGGGGCTCTGGTGGTGGTGTGCGACGGTATGGGCGGCGCCCGTGCCGGCGGCATCGCCAGCAGCATGGCCTCGGATCGCTTTGCTCAGGAGGCCCTGGCTCGGATGCAGGACTGCCCTGAGCTCTCCCTGGCGGAAATCGCCCGGGAGGCGGCTGTATTGGCCAATGCACAGGTGTTTGAGCGTTCCCGCCAGGATCCGAACTGCAAGGGCATGGGTACCACCTTGGTCGCCGCCCTGATCCGGGAGGGGGAAGCGGTTGTCGTCAATGCCGGGGACAGCCGGGCCTATCTTCTCCGCGCGGGAAGTGCCGCGCGCATCACCCGGGATCACTCCCTGGTGGAGGACATGGTGGACGCCGGTGAACTCACGGCAGAGCAGGCCCAGCGCCATCCAAAAAAGAATTTGATTACCCGGGCCCTTGGCGTGGAGCGCCACGTGCCCTGCGATATATTTGAGCTGGCCCTGGAGGCCGGAGACACGCTGATGCTCTGCTCTGACGGCCTGAGCAACCAAGTGACCGCTCCAGAGCTGGCAGATCAGCGCAGAAAATCCAAAACAGTAAACGACTTCTGCAAAAAGCTGCTGAAAACCGCCTTGGAACGCGGCGCCCCGGACAATGTGACCGTGGCGGCCATCCAGCTTTAATCCCGGAGAGAAAGGAGCGAAAGCATATGGATCATGCAATGGACAGATATCTGGGCAAGACCCTGGACAACCGCTACGAAATCCTGGAGGTTATCGGCGCCGGCGGTATGGCCGTGGTGTACAAGGCTCTGTGCCACCGGCTCAACCGCTATGTGGCGGTGAAGATCCTCCGGGACGATATGGCTACGGACGCGGAATCCCGCCGGCGTTTTACGACGGAGAGCAAGGCCATCAGCATGCTCAGTCACCCCAACATCGTCTCCGTCTACGACGTGAGCCGGGGCGGCGACCCCATGTATATCGTCATGGAGCTGGTGGACGGCATCAGCCTGAAGCAATATATGGAAAAGCGCGGCGCCCTCACCTGGAAAGAGGCGCTCCACTTTTCCTCTCAGATCGCCAGAGCCCTGTCTCACGCCCACAGCAAGGGCATCATCCATCGGGACATCAAGCCCCACAACATCATGCTCACCCGGGACGGGGTCATCAAGGTGGCGGACTTCGGCATCGCCCGGCTCCAGGATTCTCAGAATACCCTGATGAACCAGGAGGCCCTGGGCAGCGTCCACTACATCTCGCCGGAACAGGCCAAGGGGGAGACAGTGGACGCCCGCACGGACCTCTATTCCCTGGGCGTGGTGATGTACGAGATGCTCACAGGCCGCCTGCCCTTTGAAGGGGACAGCGCAGTATCCGTCGCGGTACAGCACATCAACGCCATTCCCCTCCAGCCCCGGGATATTGTCCCTGACATTCCCGCCGGACTGGAGGCCATTACCATGAAGGCCATGAATCCGGATATCCACCAGCGCTACCAGTCCGCAGAGGAACTTCTGGCGGACCTGGACCGTTTCCGGGCAGACGAAAACGCCTCAGTGGCCGCGCCGGAAGAGGTCTTTTTCCCGCAGCCGGATGACGAGGCCCTCGCCGCCCAGGAGCAGGCGCCGCTTGGGGTGTACAGCGGCCGGAGCTATGTGGTCAAGCAGAATGTCCGCCCCATCTCCCGGAGCGGGGAGTTGAGTTATGACAAATTTATCCGCCGCCGGAGCCGGTCTAAAAAGGTGAGTATGCTTTCCGGGTTCCTCATCGTCCTGGCCTTTCTCCTGGCCTGCTTTGTGTTCCTGTGGAATTTCTTTATCCGAGACATCTTTGAAGATGCCGAACGGGTGAATGTGCCAAACTTTGTGGGAGACAACTACGAGGATATCGTCAACAACACGAGCCTGACCGACGTTTTCCACTTCAACATCACCATGCGTCCCAGCGCTACGGTGGAGGAAAATATCGTCATGGAACAGTCTCCGGAGCCGGACAAGAGCCTGATGAAGCAGTCCAGTGGTATAGACGTGGAACTGGTGGTCTCCAGCGGGATTCAGATGGTGGACATCCCGGACCTTTACAACAAGGAATACCGGGACGCCACGGCAGCTCTGGAGGAGCTTGGCTTTGTGGTGGAGCACACCTATGCCGCCAGTGAGGTGACAAAAAACTATGTCATCGGCACCAATCCCGCGGCGGGGGAACAGCTGGCCGTAGGCGGTACGGTGCAGCTGATTATCAGCGGCGGCCCTGAACTGGTGCTCATGGAAGTGCCTGACCTTCTGAACCTCACCCAATCCCAGGCGATTGACGCACTGTACCAGGCGGGCCTCACTCTGGGCAGCGTTACCTCCGGCTACAGCGACACCTATGGCTATGGCAGGGTGATGTGGCAGAGCGCCGAAGCCGGCAGTGAGGTCGCGGAAGGAACGCTGATTTACCTCGTGATCTCCCAGGGACCCGCACCCCAGCCTTCTCAACCTGAGGAGGAAGCGCCCCCGGCCAGCGTGGAGGGCTGAGGTATGGAGGGCGTGATTATACGCTCCCGCAGCGGCTTTTACGATGTTGCAGCACCGGAGGGTGAGTACCGTTGCCGTGCCCGGGGTAAGCTCCGCCTGGCAGGCACCGCGCCTCTGGTAGGAGACAGGGTACACTTGGAACCAACAGAGGGCAGAAGCGGCGTCATCACGGCGCTTCTGCCCCGAAAAAATGCCTTTGTGCGCCCGGCAGTGGCCAATGTGGATCTCCTGGTGATGCTCTGCGCCAACGTCAACCCGGTGACGGACCCCTTCCTTATGGATCAGGTGTCCGCCATCGCCTGTGCCGCAGACTGCTCCGTGGCGGTATGTGTAAACAAATGCGATCTGGACCCTGGGGATACCCTATATGCCACATATACGGCAGCTGGTTTTCCCACGCTGCGCACCAGCGCCAAAACCGGGGAGGGGGTGGAGGAACTGCGCCGGCTTGTTTCCGGGCGCGCCTGTGCCTTCACCGGGAACTCGGGCGTGGGAAAATCCAGCCTGCTCAACGTCCTGGACGTCCGCCTGGGCATCCCTGTGGGGGAAGTGAGCCAGAAGCTGGGCCGTGGACGGCATACCACCCGTCATGTGGAGTTTTATCCCTTGGGCGGGGACACTTACATTGCGGATACCCCGGGTTTTGCCGCTTTTGACGTACAGCAGATGCCCGGCCTCACCCGGGAGAACCTTGCGGAATCCTTTCCGGAATTCCGGCCCTTCCTGGGCGCCTGCCGCTTTCCAGACTGCGCGCACGTGTGTGAGCCGGACTGCCGGGTGCTGGAAGCCGTAGCCGCAGGGATCATACCCAAAAGCCGCCATGACAGCTACGTCCGCCTGAAAGCTATTTTGGATGAAATCCCCGACTGGGAACGGAAAAAATGAATGCTGCTCCGCCTCCGGCATACCGGGGGCGGAACTTTTTTCAGGAAGCAGCATATTCTGTACCAGAGAGTAACGCCGGAGGTGATGCGTTTGCGCAGATGCGGGAAAAAACCCTCTCTCCTGGCGGCGGTGGCCATCGCCCTGGGCGTGCTGATCCTCATGGCAAAGCTGCTGCCGCCAGGCTTTTGGTGGTTTCTTGTGGCCGCGGGGCTGATCATCCTGGGCATCTGGCTGCTGCGGGAATAGGGGGGTTCAATCAGAAGGGGGCTTTGCACATGCGTGTTTACGTTTTTCGCGCGCCTGGGATCCTGGGCACGCTGCTGCGCCGGATACGTTCCGGTGGAAAATGAGAGGCTGAGGCCGGGCGGAGGGCCCTTTCGGGCGCCTCCGCTTTTCGTTTCCGCGCGAATCTGCTGCATGGGGTCGAAAAGCGGATCCACAATGGGAGATTGGGAAGCCGCATGGCCGAGCGATTGAAAACGATACCTGGGCAGTTTTACATGGTTTTGCTTTGTAAAATGAAAAACTTGCGGCGGTACCTTGCAATCACAGAGGAATTCCAGTATAATGTTGCCTGTTAGAGCCTGTATTCTACCTATACGTGGTCGGGGCTCACCGACATTTCCGCTGCTCGCGGCGGGAGGGCGGCCCAAGGCAAGGGCGCCCGGAATCTGAAAAAAGCAGGTAACCGATCCTATGAAATTGACAAAGGAAGAGCAACTGGAGCTGCGGCGCCTTTTGGGCGCGCTACCCAATACCCTGGAGGCTGCTCGGATGCGGCTGTTCCGGCAGCACGGCAAAAGCACTACCTTCAAGCATGTGATGGGCGTGGTGTGCATGAGCTTTTACCTCAATCGCCGCCTGCGTCTGGGCGCGGATGAGAAGGCCTTGGTTCAGGGCGCTTTTCTCCACGATTTTTATCTCTACGATTGGCATGATGACGACGCGCCCAAAAAGCGCCACGGCTTCCGGCACCCGGCCCGTGCCCTGGAAAATGCCCAGCGCCTCTATACCCTTACACCGGTGGAGGCCAACATCATCGAAAGCCACATGTGGCCCCTGACACTGCGCAAACTGCCCCGGAGCCGGGAAGCGGCCATCGTCTGCCTTACGGATAAGATCTGCGCGCTGCTGGAGTTTTGCCGGGTGCAGCCCGGAGGAAAGCTGGCCCTGGCGGTGTGATGCGCCGAGCCATCATCCAAGGAGGAACGCGACCATGAAATTCACAAAAATGCACGGCTGCGGCAACGATTATATCTACGTCGACTGCTTTCAGGAGAAGATTGAGGACCGCCCCGCGGCGGCGGTGAAGTTGTCTGACCGGCATTTTGGCATCGGGGGCGACGGACTCATCTGCATTTGCCCCAGTGACCGGGCGGACTTCAAAATGGATATGTACAACGCCGACGGTTCCTACTCCCAGATGTGTGGCAACGGCATCCGCTGTGTGGCCAAGTATGTCTACGACCGTGGCCTCACGGATAAAATGCAGATCACCGTAGAGACCGGCGGGGAGATCAAAACCCTCTGGCTCCAGGTGGAGAAGGGCAAGGTAGCCACCGTCCGGGTGTGTATGGGCGCGCCGGAGTTCCGCCCGGAAAAGATCCCTGTGGCGGCCTCGGGGGAGAACTTTATCCTGCAGCCGGTGGAAGTTTTGGGCCGGAAATGGCTGGTAACCTGCCTGTCTGTGGGCAATCCCCACGCCGTGGTTTTTGTGGATCATGTTGCGGGGCTGGATCTGCCCACCCTGGGTCCGGCTTTTGAGAATCACCCGCTGTTTCCAGAGCGGATCAACACTGAATTTGTGGAAGTGGTGGACCGGGGCACACTGAAAATGCGCGTCTGGGAGCGCGGCAGCGGCGAGACCCTGGCCTGCGGCACCGGTTCCACAGCTTCCCTGGCCGCCGCCGCCGTCACCGGCAAGAGCAATGACAGCGCCCGGCTACTGCTCCTGGGCGGCGAACTTACCATCCAGTGGGATCGCCAGGAGAACCTCCTGTATATGACCGGCCCGGCTGAGACGGTATTTGACGGGGAAACCGACCTCATCTGAAGACAACGGAGAAGGAGGCAAGCGCCTTGCTGAAGATCAATTCCAATTACCAGAAGCTGCCGGGAAGCTATCTCTTTTCCGAGATCGCCCGCCGTGTCCAGATCTTTTCTCAGGAACATCCGGACGCCGACATCATCCGCCTGGGCATTGGGGATGTGACCCTGCCCCTGCCGGAAGCGGTGATCCTGGCCATGCACGCCGCTGTGGAGGAAATGGGGCATAAGGAGACCTTCCGGGGCTACGGTCCTGAGTTGGGCTATGATTTTCTGCGCCAGGCCATTCTGGATCATGACTACAAGGCCCGGGGCGTGGAACTGAGCCTGGATGAAATCATCGTCTCGGACGGCGCCAAGTCCGACTGCGGCAACATTGGCGATATCTTCGACGTGGACAACGTGGTGGCGGTCTGCGACCCGGTCTACCCCGTATATGTGGACACCAACGCCATGGCGGGCCGCGCCGGGGACTACGACGGGGAGAAGTGGACCCGTCTGGTCTACATGCCCTGCCGGGAGGAAAACGGTTTTTTACCTCAGCTTCCGGAGCCGGACGCGGATCTGATCTACCTGTGCTATCCCAACAACCCGATGGGCACGGTGGCCTCCCGCAAGGAACTGCAGAAATGGGTGGACTATGCCAACGCCAAGGGGAGCGTCATCCTATTCGACAGCGCCTACGAGGCCTTTATTACAGACCCGGATATTCCCCACAGCATCTTCGAGATCCCTGGCGCCAAAACCTGCGCCATTGAGTTCCGCAGCTTTTCCAAAACCGCCGGTTTCACCGGCACCCGCTGCGGCTATACCGTCGTGCCCAAGGAGCTGGTACGCCAGAATGTCTCCCTGAACCAAATGTGGGCCCGGCGCCAGTCCACCAAGTTTAACGGCACCGCCTACGTCATTCAGCGGGGCGCGGAAGCGGTCTATACCGCCGCGGGCCAGGCCCAGGTGAAGGCCAACATCGCCTACTATCTGGAAAATGCCGCCACCATCCGTTCCGGCCTCGCCGGCGCGGGCCTGACGGTTTATGGCGGGGAGAACGCCCCATATATCTGGTGCAAAACGCCTGCGGGGCTGGACAGCTGGTCCTTCTTCGACCAGCTTTTGCAAAAAGCCCATGTGGTGACCACTCCCGGCGCGGGCTTCGGCCCCAACGGGGAGGGCTATATCCGCCGGACCGCCTTCGGCGACAAGGTCGCTACAGCCCAGGCCGTGGCGCGAATCGCCGCGGTTTTGTAACCGCGCTCAGGCAGAACAGGATAGCGCGGGGGAGTTTTCCCCCGCGCCTTGTCCTATGTTCTGAAAAATACCATGGAGGATAACTATCAAGTATGTGTGGAATCGTTGGATATACTGGAACAAGGCAGGCCGCACCACTGCTGTTGAACGGCCTGGACCGTTTGGAATACCGGGGGTATGATTCCGCCGGACTGGCGGTAAAGGGGCCGGATGCCAAGCTCCATGTGGTCAAAGCCATGGGGCGGCTCTCCGCCCTGCGGGAGAAATGCCATAATGGGGCGGCCCTCTCCGGCACAGCGGGCGTGGGCCACACCCGCTGGGCAACCCACGGCAAGCCTTCGGACGAGAATTCCCATCCCCATGTGAGCGGGAATGGCCGGATCGCCATTGTGCACAACGGCATTATTGAAAACTATGCCCCTTTGAAGGAAATGCTGGAAAACCGGGGCCGGGTCTTTGCTTCTGAGACCGATACGGAAGTGGCTGCCCATCTGATCGATTACTACTACAAGGGCGACCTGCTAGACGCAGTAGCCCGGGCGGTCCGTGAGCTGGAAGGCAGCTACGCCATCGGCGTGGTATGTGCCGACGAACCAGGTACGCTGGTGGCGGCAAAAAGCCATGCACCCCTGATCGTGGGCTATGGGGAAGGGGAGAACTTTTTTGCCTCGGACGTGGTGGCGCTGGCGGAACACACCCGCACGGTCAGTTATCTGGATGATGATGAAATTGCCGTGGTCCGGCCTGACAGCGTCACGTTCTACACCCCCTTCCTGGACGAGATCCAGAAAGAACGCAAGGAAGTGGACTGGGATATTTCCGCAGCGGACAAGGGCGGATATGAGCACTACATGTTCAAGGAGATTATGGAGCAGCCGGAGGCTGTTCGCCGCACGGTAGAGCCGTTTTTGCGGGATGGCCGGGCGGATCTCTCCCAGGTCCTGGACGCGGAGCTGGTCCGGCGGCTGAACCGGCTGTACGTGGTGGCCTGCGGCTCATCCTACCATGTGGGTGTTGTGGCCAAGTACACCATGGAAAAACAGGTGCGCATCCCAGTGGAGGTGGTGCTGGCCTCGGAGTTCCGCTATTGTGACCCCATTTTGGACGGGAATACCCTGGTCATATGCATCAGCCAGAGCGGTGAGACCGCCGATACCCTGGAAGCTCTCAAAGAGGCAAAAGCCGGGGGAGCATACACCTTGTCCATTGTGAACGTGGAGGGCAGCTCCATCGCCCGGGAGGCAAACAGCGTGATCTACACCAAAGCCGGGCCGGAGATCGCCGTGGCCACCACAAAGGCGTACAGCACCCAGCTTGCGGTGATGGTACTGCTTACGCTGTATTTTGGTGCGGTGCGGGGCGCTATGGATCAGGAAACCTATGACGCCATCCTCACCGAACTTCTGGCTGTGCCGGATAAGCTCCGGCGCATTCTGGAAGACAAGGCCCACATCCAGTACCTGGCATACCGTTTCTTCAACAACGAGGACATTTTCTTTATTGGCCGCAATATTGACTACGCCCTCTCCCTGGAGGGGAGCCTGAAACTCAAGGAAATCTCTTACATCCACTCAGACGCCTATGCTGCCGGGGAGCTCAAACACGGCACCATCTCTCTGGTGGTGAACGGCACCCTGGTCATCGCCATTACTTCCTTTGAGCGCCTGGTGGAAAAGACCGCCAGCAACGCCCTGGAGGTCCGGGCCAGGGGCGCCACGGTCCTGGCCGTCACTACGGAACACCTCCGCCAGCGGGTGGAGCACGCGGCAGACGAGATCATCGTCATACCCGACACGCACGAGGCGCTGCTGCCTTCTCTGGCCGTACTGCCGCTGCAGCTGTTTGCCTATTACATGGCCCTGTACCGGGGCTGCGACATTGATAAGCCCAGAAACCTCGCTAAGAGCGTCACAGTAGAATAGGGGAGGGGAACATGGACGAGATCAAGACGACAAATTATAAGCACTTCTCCCACAAAAACTGCGAATACTACCCCTGCCACAAAGGCGCGGACCCGGAGACATTTAATTGTCTGTTCTGCTATTGTCCGCTCTACGCCCTGGGCCCCAACTGTGGTGGCCACTTCCGCTACCTGGAAAGCGGCGTGAAGGACTGCAGCCACTGCATGATCCCTCACGGCCCCGGCGGCTTTGACCATATCATGGATAAAATGCCTCTGCTCATTGAGCAGGTCAGACGGAAAAAAGCCGGGGAGGAAAAGACATCCCCAGCTGAATAATGCATGTGAAATACCCCCTGACGTAGTCTTTTTCCTACGTCAGGGGGTACTTTGCAGCTGCCCGGTTTTACTGGGCCTGTGCGCCGCCTGGCCTGGGCGTACGTCTCTTTGCCAGGGCTAGTTGCCGCTGTTTGGATTGTCCGGCGGGAAAAACTCTTCCATGGGGAATCGAATCTGCCCAAAGAGTTCGCAGGGATCCTGCTGATCTGAGGCGCCGACACATTCCTTTTCGGGAATACAGTAGTCGTATGCGGGGATGAGAAGCTGCGTATCCCGCTCCAGACGGATGATGGAAAACTGCCCCAAGGTCACGTACCAGTGGCGGTTTGTCTCCGTGAGTATCACGGGCTCGCCCAAAAGGTCGATGATTTCCTGGGGTACGCTGCGCAACTCCGTGTCCGGGCCGCACTGGCAGCGCTCCACCAGCTTCATGCCCAGGGTGATGGGATCTACAACCTCTACGACGGCTTGGGGCATCATGCACCGTTCCGGCAGCATTGTGCCCCAGCCGGAGCGGAATACCTTGGCGTTGCCCGCGCTGCCATAGAGGATGACCCGTTTGTCAAACACGGCGAGACCAGTCACTTCCTGGCCCCCGGGCATTGCTTCGCCAGTTACCTTATAGTAGTAGGTCACATCCACCGCGTAGTTACCGCGGTTGAATGCAATCTCCTCCACATTCACGCTCACATACAGCAGCTCTGTACTCTTGGGACGGATGCTGCTGGCATTTTCTATGTAAGCCTGTGAGGTGGTGGTGGGGAAGACCCGGAGATCCTCGATGCAGTCCTTGTCACGGCAGCTGTCGAAGATCTTTCGGGTGTGGATGCACACGGCCTCGCTGATGCAGGCATTTGCCTTCACCGGGCCTGGCAATACCCTGTCTGCCATATTGGTACCTCCTAGCCTGAATTGAACCACGTTCAGTACAGTCTATGCGTGAGCATCCGGTTTGTGCAGGAAAGCGGGACTTTGGGCCGGCCAAAGAAGTCTATGAGGTTTTGCGCAGGCAGCATAGGCCGGTTGCCAGGCTTTTTTGACCGTGTGCACTTGTCTTGCCCGGATGGGCTGTGGTATACTAAAATTGAAAAATGCCTGGGTAAAAACCCGGGGAGGGGAGGCCGTCTATTGTGGAGGAGCGCTTTGGATTCATCCATGAAAAACTGGATCTGAAAATCCTGATCCTATTCATACTACGCCGCCTGGCCGCTCCGGTGAGCGACACAGCCCTGGCGGAGCTGACGCTCCTGGATGATGGCATTGTCTACTTTGATTATACCGAGTGTCTGGACGAGCTGGAGCGCACCGGCCATATCGCTCGCCGGGAGGACGGCTGGGTCATCACGGAAAAGGGCGCGCACAACGGGGAAATCACGGAAAGCAGCCTGCCCTATGTGATCCGTATCCGAGCGGAAAAACGTCTCGCCCCTCTGGTACGGCAGCAAAAGCGCAGCGCCCTTCTCCACACGGAAAGCACACCCCGGCGCCGGGGCGGCGTAGATCTCCACCTCACAATGGAGGAGGATGACGGCCCTGTCCTGGAGCTGAAGCTCTTGGTGCCGGACCAGGACCAGGCAGAGAGAATGTCCAGCCATTTCCGCAGTCGTGCTGAGACCCTTTACAATCAAATCGTAGAGCTTCTTTTAGAGGAGCGTTGAATTTTTAGATCGGGAAGGGCATTTGCTCTGGTTTTGAAACTTTTTTTGTCAAAGCTCTTGCAAGAGCGGGAAAATGATGGTATACTATTTCTCGCTTGCGGGTGTAGTTCAATGGTAGAACACCAGCTTCCCAAGCTGGATACGTGGGTTCGATTCCCATCACCCGCTCCACGTCGGAGCAAGCTTCGCATCGCTTGCTCCGGCTTTTTTCATTTTCAAAAGTCAGATCCAACTGTGGCCTGTTTTACTGAGACCCGCAGTGGGGTATGCCGCCCTCAGGGCGGTTTTTCGCCGAAAGGAGGGAGGGGGCACAGCGGGTCTAAGAATCTTGATAAAATTAAACAAAATAAAAATTTTGTTTAATTTAGGGGAGGGGAAAGCGGTCTCAAATGCGGGAATCCGCTACGCCGCGCATTCAGCTATGAATTTCACACTTCCGCTTGCGCGGCTTCCCGTGACTGTGAATGTATAGGTGTCATCCTGCGGTATTACAATTTCAAAATCAGATGTAGGAATATCTTCATCTGAATAGATGACTTCTCCAGCGCTGGTTTCGATTTCGATGCTTACGCTCCCAGAATTGCTCACGATGGATGTGTGGATGATATCGCCTGCCTTCAAGGTCATATTTCTGGAATCAGACGTATTCAAGATACTGTATTCCATGATAAACTGCGTATCATTTCCCGTACTGCTTCCATTGAACTCTGCGGAACAAGCTGTTAGTGATGCGATACAGAATGCAACACTTAAAATCGTCAAAATTTTTCTCATTCTTACCTCTAAAATCCTATTATGGTATCTGGAATCTATTTATTTGACAAAATACGCGATTCCCACGGCGCCCGGGCCAACATATGTGCCCACTACGCTGCCGATGCCGCTTGTGCAGATTGCTGCGCCCTGCACATAGGGCTGCAGCCGCTCCTTACATTGCTCTTTGGCCTCATCGGCTTCACAGTCTCCAAACACAATTGTTAATTCTTTATCAATATCGTCTTTTTTCACATAATCCTCCAACGCCTGGATCGCGGCTTTCCAGCCGCGTGCCTTGCCGAGGCTGACAACTTTGCCGTCGATGATAGAGATGATGGGATGGATCCCCAGGACGCCGCCGATGGCAGCGGAGGCCGCGGAGATCCGTCCGCCCATTTGGAGATATTTCAGCGTGTCGATCACCGCGTACAGGCGCATCTTTGGAATCAAGCGCTGGAGATATGCCTGGATCTCCGCAGCGGTATCGCCCGCGTCCCGGCGGCGTGCGGCCTCCATAACCAGAATGCCCTGGACAATGGTTGCGGTCCGGGAATCCACCAGATAGACCCGCTCTGGCTCGGTGACCATTTCCCGTGCGAGGCAAGCGGACTGATAGGTACCGCTCAGCTCGGAAGAAATGAAAATACCAACAGCATCGTCACCTTTATCCACAATGGCCTGGAAGGATTTTGCCAAAAAATCTGGATTCAGCTGGGATGTTGTCGGGAGCTGCTTTGCCTTGCGGAGCTTATCAAAAAACTCCGCCGGCTCCAGTTCCACATAGTCCAGGTAAGCCTCGTCTCCGAAGCAAACGGTCAGCGGGAGGATTTCCACCCCCAGTTCCTCTGCCCGCTTCAAACCCAGATCACAGGTGCTGTCGCTCAGAATACGTACCATCAATACTCCCTTCTTCTCCATTCCGGCCGGCTTTCTCCGGCGCATGTCAATTGTCAAAATATTGCAATTTATATATCATTTATTTGGATCACAAGAGCGCTTCCACCGCTTCCCGGATGCTGCGCACGGGGATCAGCTGCAGCCCCTTGGGCGGGCGGAGCTCGTCCCGGGCGTGAGCGGGGATGACGCACTGGGAAAAGCCCAGCCGGGCAATCTCCCCCAGGCGCTGGTTCAGCGCAGCGACGCTGCGCACTTCCCCTGCCAGGCCAACTTCCCCCACGGCGGCAACTTTTGGGCCAATGGGCCTGTCCCGAAAGCTGGAGGCAATGGCCAGCACCGCGGCCAGGTCCGCCGCTGGTTCGTCCAAGTCCAGGCCGCCGATAACGTTGATATACACGTCGCAGCTGCCCAGTGCCATACCGCCCCACTTTTCCAGCACCGCCAGAAGCAGGAGCGCCCGGTTATAATCCAGGCCGTTGGCGTTGCGGCGGCCAGCGGCAAAGCCCGTTGGCGTTGCAAGGGCCTGTATCTCCGCGAGGAGGGGCCTTGTCCCTTCCATGACGCAGGTAACGCAGGTGCCGGAGACATTCTCCGGCCTTCCGGAAAGGAGCATTTCCGAGGGGTTTTCCACCTCTCGAAGGCCCCGGTCTGTCATTTCAAACACGCCGATCTCGTTGGTGGAGCCAAAGCGGTTTTTGACGCCCCGGAGCAGCCGGTAGCTCATGCTCCGCTCCCCTTCAAAGTATAGCACACAGTCCACCATGTGCTCCAGGACCTTGGGTCCGGCGATAGCCCCGTCTTTGTTCACATGGCCCACAATGAAAGCAGTGAATCCCTGGAGCTTGGCCAACTGCATGATGGCCATGGTACACTCTTTCACCTGGCTCACGCTCCCCGGCGCGGCGGTCATGTCCCCGCGGTAAAGGGTCTGTATGGAGTCCAGGATTACCACGCTGGGGGACAAGCTTCCAATGGCGTCAAGGGCCTGATCCAGCTGGGTCTCAGCCAGGACAAAGAGCTCGTCTGTTTCCACCTGGAGCCGTTGGGCCCGGAGTTTCAGCTGCCGCTGGCTCTCCTCGCCGGTAATGTAGAGGACGGTCTCCCCCTTCGGCAGCCGGGCGCACATCTGTAACAGCAGCGTGGATTTGCCGATGCCCGGGGAACCGCCCACCAGCACCAGGGACCCGCGCACGGCGCCGCCGCCCAGGACGCGGTCAAACTCTCCCAAACCTGTGGAAAACCGCAGCTCCGCGCCGGCATCCAGCTCCCGAAGGCGCTTGGGCTGGCTCCGGGGTACGCCGCCGGCTACCGTTGCCGCCCTGCCGCCGCCAGCTACTGTAGGAGCTGCCGGGACCTCCTCTATGGTGTTCCAGGCGCCGCAGGCAGGGCATTTCCCCGCCCACTTCGCCAGTTCATTGCCGCAAGCCGTGCAGTAAAACCGTGTCTTATTCGCCTTCATCCATGTCCTCCGGATTGAGATGGATATGCTGCAGATAGCCGCCAATCAGGATCAGGCTCAACTGCAGCTGATAGTCCGGCGTGCGCAGCAGCGCCGCCTCTGAAGCGTTGGAGAGAAAACCGCACTCCACCAGTACCGCAGGGTGACTGGATTCCCGGGTGAGAAGGATTTCTTCCGGGATCGGCGCCGCCACGCGGCGGCTCTCTGGCGCAAGCTGCGCATTCAGCAGGGATTGGAGTCGTTCCGCCAGGTCCTGCGCCCCGTTTTTCGGGTTATAAAACACCTGCGGTCCGGAGACGCTGGAAGCGGTGAATTGATTTTGGTGGATACTCAACAGTATACCATTCTCCTGGGAATTTACAAGAGCCAGCCGGGACTTTTGATCAGCAGCTTTCCGCTGCCGGGTGGTTTCCGCCTCCTGGGGGTAGTTGATGTCATAGTCATCCCGGGTCATCACCACCGGCAGCCCCAAAAACCACGCCAGGTCCCGGCAGCGCGAGGCGATTTCCCAGTTGAGCGCCGCCTCCGGGGTCCCGTCCACGGACACCGCGCCGCCGTCCTCACCCCCATGGCCGGGGTCCAGGATCAGCACGCCCCCCTCCCCTGCCGCTTGTACCGGCGCTGCCAGAAACAGCGCCGCCAGAAGCAGACCGGCCAGTACGCTACGCAGTCTCATCCCAGAACTCTCCTCCCGTCCTCCGATAGAATCAGGATATGCCGCGCAGAGGAGAGAAAGTCCACTCTCAGGCATGAGAAAATCCGGCCCAACGCAGAAGCGCGGGCCGGATGAGGGCTTCAGGCTCTTTGTTTTTTGAGACGGCCCACTATGTACACAAGAAGCAGCAAAAATCCGCCGATGCGCATGAGGTCGCAGGCAAGCGTTCCCAGGAACTCCCGCGCGGGGAAGCTCCCCAGCAGGAGTCCCGCGATGCACAGCGGCAGAATCCAGCGGAGCTGCTTTTTCACAGAAATCTCTCCCAAAAGAAATAACAAATAGCTATCAATCTTTGGACAGGAAGCGCTCCAGGCGATCCAGACCCTCCCGGATATTCTCCATGGAAGTGGCATAGGTCCAGCGCACGAAGTTTGGCATGCCAAAGCCGGAGCAGGGCACCACGGCGACCAGGCCCTTCTCCAGGAAGGCGATGGCAAAGTCATCGTCGTTCTGGATATGCCTCCCGCCAAGAGTGCGGCCCAGGAGCTTTTCCAGATTCATCATCACATAGAAAGCGCCGTCTGGAACAATGCAGCTCACGCCGGGAATGGCGTTCATGCGCTGGACAATGTAATTGCGGCGTTCCTCAAAGACCTTGCGCATGGCCTCAATGGTGTCCTGGGGACCGGTGAGGGCCTCCACCGCGGCCCACTGGCACATGGTGCCCGGAGCGCCGGTGGAGTGGCTGAGATAGTTGCCCATGATCTTGGCCAGTTCCGGGCAGGAAGCTGTATAGCCGATGCGCCAGCCGGTCATGGCGTAGGACTTGGATACGCCGTTGACCAGGATGGTCCGGGCTTTGACCGCGTCTCCCAGCGCGGCGAAGCTCACAAAGGGCTTGCCGTCGTACACAAGGCCGCAGTAAATCTCGTCTGCGATGAGGAAGAGATCCCGGCGGACGCATACGTCGGCCAGAGGGCGCATCTCTGCCTCGCTGTAGAGCATGCCTGTGGGGTTGGAGGGGTTGTTGAAAATGACGGCCTTGGTTTTATCCGTCACGGCGGCCTCCAGCTGCTCCGCCGTGATTTTGAAGTTCTGCTTTTCTTCCGCCTTGACCACCACGGGGACGCCGCCGGCCATACGGATCATCTCGTAGTAGCTGACCCAGTAAGGCGCGGGGACAATGACTTCGTCCCCGGGGTTCAGGATGGCGCACAGGGTGATGAATACGCTGTGCTTGGCGCCGCTGGCGACTACGATCTGGCTGAAATCATACTCCAGGCCGCAGTCCAGGCGCAGCCGTTCAGCTACGGCTTTGCGCAGCTCCACAAGGCCGGCGGCGGGCGTATACCGGGTTTTTCCCTCCCGGATGGCGCGGATGCCCGCCTCACTGATGTTCTCTGGGGTATTGAAATCCGGCTCACCGGCGCCAAAACCGATGACATCCAGGCCCTCGGCCTTCATCTGTTTAGCCAGGGAATCCACCGCGAGGGTGGTGGAAGCGTGCACGGAGCTGGCGATACGGGAAAATTCTGGCATAATATTTCTCACACCTTTTTGAAAAACTTCCATTTCATTATATAGCCCGCCTCTGGCATTTGCAAGTTCTTTTGCCCATGAGAAAAAAGATTTAAAATTTTTGGAATTCCGGAGAGAAAGATAGAAACTTGATGCAATTTCCGGTATACTGTTTTTCTGACAAAGAAAACACCCAGGGCAAGAAGCGTGGGAACAAGGGGTATGAACATGAAGCGTGCAAGTCAAAAATGGGCGGCGGCAGTCCTGCTGGCCGCGGTATTGCTGGGGTGTTTCCCCGCGGGAGTCTCTGCACAGGAAACGGCGGATGAGCCCGGCAGCGGATGGCTGGTGCGCCTCCAGGAGGACACTGTGGGGCTGCTCAGCGAGGAAGAAAGCCAGGCGCTTACCGCCATCCATGCGGAGACGGGGCTGTACCGGACAGAGGATCCGGAGGCGCTGGCGGAACTGCAAGCGTCCGGCCTGGTGGATTACGCGGAGCCGGACGGCGTGGCCGTGCTCCTGGAGGGGGATGCAGACCCCCTGGCCAAAGAGCAGTGGTATCTGGACACGCTGGGCGCGGCGGCCGCTTGGGAGAGCGGCCTTGCGGGAGATGGCGTGACGGTGGCTATCATCGATTCCGGCCTCAATGCCGGTCACGAGGATCTGTCGCAAGCCAACATTCTCTCCGGTTGGAACGTCCTCACGGACAGCGATGACGTGACCGATACCGTGGGGCACGGCACCTTTATTGCAGGGCTCCTGGCCGCAGGCCGGGACAACGGCATTGGTATCTCCGGCCTGACGCCCCAGGTGGAGCTGGTGCCCATCCAGTGCTTTTCCGATGGGAACCGAACCAGCGTCAGTTACATCATCGCCGCCATCTACCTGGCGGTGGACCGCTACGGCAGCGATGTGATCAACCTGAGCCTTGGTACGGAAACGCCCAGCCAGTCTTTGACAGACGCGGTTACATACGCTTTGGAGCACGGGGCCATCGTGGTCTCCGCTGTTGGCAATACCGGAGGTACCCAGTACCTCTACCCTGCCGCGGATTCCCGGGTCGTAGGTGTGGGTTCCGTTGGTCAGACTCTTGGAGTGAGCAGTTTTTCCCAGAGAAACGACAGCGTCTTTGTGGTGGCGCCGGGGGAACAGATTATCAGCCTCTCCCACACGGACGGGGCGGGCTATACCAGCGGCAAGGGCACTTCTTTCTCCACCCCCTTTGTCAGCGCCCTGGCCGTCATGGCAAAGGACTATGATCCGAGCATCACAGCCGCAGAATTTCAGGAGCTGCTGCGCACGACGTCCCGGGATCTGGGCGAACCGGGCTATGACGAGCAGTATGGATACGGCCTGATGGATATGGCCGCCTTTGTGGACGCCCTGACCCAGGGCGTCACAGAGCAGCCGGAAACCGGCTTTACCGATATCTCCGGACACTGGGCGGAGGAGAGTATCCTCTATGTGACGGAGCGGGGCCTGATGCAGGGGGAAAGCGAGACCCTTTTTGCCCCGGAGCGCTCCCTGACCCGGGGGATGCTGGTGACCATCCTCTACCGGCTGTACCTCTCTGATGGCGGAAGCGCCGTCTCTGCCGGCAGCCCCTTTGCCGATGTGCCGGCAGACGCCTGGTACGCCCAGGCGGTGACCTGGGCTGCGGAGAACGGCATTGTCACCGGTATTACGGAGACCAGTTTTGCCCCAGACCAGGCGGTGACGCGGGAACAGATGGTGACCATGCTCCAGCGCTATGTCCGCTTTACCGGCGGCACGGCCGATGGAAACCCAACACTCCTGACCACTTACACCGACGCCGGGAATGTGGCGCCCTACGCCGTGGAGGCCATGGCCTGGGCTGTGGAGCAGGGCATTATCACCGGTATGACAGCGGATACTCTGGTGCCCCAGGGGACCTCCACCCGAGCCCAGATCGCCGCAGTGTTCCAGCGCTGGCTCACGGCGGCATAGGCGGCCGAATCCGAACACGACAAAGCCCCGGCACATTTGAACCGCCCCAGATTGTGCAGACAGCACAAAAAAAGCCCCGGGTGTAGGAATATTCAGTTTTAGCAGGAGTGGCGCAGCGTCAGCGGCGCTACTCCTGTTTTGCTTTGGATGCGCTCGTGATTGT